>DATGEV010000051.1:0-3294 GCA_035309885.1 Sphingomonas sp. | reverse complement strand
GGCTTGGGCCCGATCCTTGGTCATCCTGCGCCCCACCCACCCGGAGGCAATCGAGTGTGCGGCAAAGAAAGAGCCCGTAACCAAGGCGATGCCCAGGATGACAAGAGGAAGCGGTTGGGCTGCGGTCAGCGCAATACCGGCAAGTAGTCCGGCGATCGGAATCCAGAATATCTTGCGGCGGCCGACGCGACCGGCAAGACCACCGAACCATGTCGAACTGAACGAGCCGATAATGTAGAGCAGAAAGATCAGGCCGACTACCGGCTGGCTCAGGGAATAGGGCGGATCCTGCAGGCGAAAGCCCAAATAATTATAAATGGTCACGAACGCCCCCATGAGCAGGAAGCCCTCGATAAAGAGGAGGGGCAGCGCCTTGTCGCGCATCAGCCGTCGCGTGGCGCTGACGAGCGAGCGGACATCGTGGCGCGCGGCCACAAAGGATCGCGGCGCCGGTGCAAAGCGGTAGAAAAGTATCGCCGCCATAAGCCCGACGGCTCCCATCGCCGCCATCGCGCCACGCCATCCGACGGCTTCGGCGATCAGCGTCATGCCGAGGCGGCCGGTCATCCCGCCGATGGCGGCGCCGCCGATGTAGAGCCCCATCGCCGAACCGACCGAGGCGCTGTCCACCTCCTCCGACACATAGGCCATCGCGACGCTTGGCACGCCGGCGAGGGCAATGCCCGTCAGGGCACGCATCAACAGCAGCGGGGCCCAGCCGGGCAGAAGGGAGGACAGGATCGTGAGCGACGCCGATGCAAACAGCGACGCGATCATCACCGGCAGACGCCCGATGCGATCGGACAGGATGCCGGCCGGGATGAAGGCCAGCGCCATCGCGCCGGTCGAGAAGGACACGGCCAGGCTCGCATTGGCCGCGCCAATCCCAAAGCGATGCGTGAAGAGCGGCAACAGCGGCTGCACGTCGTACAGAAGTGCAAAGGTTGAGAAGCCAGCCACGAGCAGCGCGAGCGCCATGTGGCGATAGGCCGCTGTGCCCTGAGTGATGCGCTCAACGGCGGGCGGTGTCGTCATCCCCATCTTCTCGCCCTGGGGAGAAGGAGGCAGGGTTGACGCTGGTGCCGCCTGCAAGGGCGCGCCAGCGCCCGTCACGCGGACATCTCATTTGCCAATGTCTGGACGAGCTCAGCCGCCCCCATCCTGCGTGCCAGCGGGGCGCCCTGGCCCGCCCACTGCGCGCCATAGCCGAACTCGTTGCTGGCCTTCGCGCCGGCGTGCAGCGCTTTCCCGAGATCATAGGCGATGGGATAGGAGGGGATGTCGCCGGGCCCGATGTTCGCGCCGATCCGCGTGAAGCGATTGGCCAGGCTGCGCGCCGGGCGACCGGAGATCGCGCGGGTCATGACGGTATGGTATGCGGCGTCGCTGAACAGCGCGGACTTGTATCCCTCGTCGGCGAGCGACTCTTCGGTCGCGATGAACGCGGTTCCAAGCTGCGCGGCGGCCGCACCCAAATCCAGCACCGCGCGAATGCCGGCACCGTCCATGATTCCGCCCGCCGCGATGATGGGAAGGTCGATCCGGCGTGACAATATGTGCGTCAGCGCGATCGTGCCGAGCTGGTCGTCGGGGGTATCGGGATCGAACATGCCGCGATGCCCGCCTGCCTCATAACCCTGGGCGATGATGGCATCGACGCCAGCCTCGGCCGCCTGGCGGGCTTCGGCGAGGCTGGTGGCCGAGGCGAGCAGCGTGATGCCGGCAGCACGGAGCGCGCGGATCCGTTCTGGTGCAGGCAAACCGAAATGGAAGCTGACGATCGGCGGCTTTTCCGCAACCAGCATCGCCAGCATCGCGTCATCGGCGTCGAAGCTCGTGTAGATTTCCCGGAGTGCGGGCGGGGGTGCGAGGCCGAGCTCCTCGAACGCCGGGCGGAGCCGATCAATCCAGGCCGCTTCGACCGTTGCGTCAGGCTGGGCGGGCCGGTGGACGAACAGGTTGACGTGGAGCGGCGCCGTCGTGCGCTGACGCACCTCGTCGATCATCGCGCGTGCCGCGTCGACATTCGAGGCTCCGATCCCGATCGATCCCAGACCACCGGCGTCTGAAACGGCCGCGGCCATCGCCGGAGATGAGACGCCTGCCATCGGCGCCTGGAAAACAGGAAGCGTGATCCTGAGGAGGCCGAGCAGATGCTGGGAGGCGGTGGATGGCATGGCGGGGGGCTCGCGCGGTTGGGGAAGATCCTTGAACGGCAACGCCCCGGGGTGAGAGGCGCCCCGGGGCGTTGCAATCAGCCGGCTTTCTGCCTCGCGAGCATTTGGCGGTATTCGGCGACGGGCATCCCGCCCCATCCCCAATTTTCCATCTCGACCTCCTGGAAGATGACCCAGGTCCAATCGAGCGGCTTGCCGAGCACGTCGAGCAGCACCTGGCTCATGCCCTTGTAGATGGCGGCCTTCTGCTCAGCGGTCACATGATCGACGCCAGGCTCGGTGCCTTCGCGGGTCAACTGGACGGTAACGACGGGCATGGATGCCTCCTCTCGCTCTTGGAAAGCGTCATACGAACGGGAGGGGCCGTCGCCGGCCGCCCCCCGACGCAACGCTACGCAACAATCAGTGGCCGGCGCTCTGGCCGCCATCGACATGGAGAATCTCGCCGGTCACGAACGGCGCGCGCTCCAGATAGAGGATCGCGTCGATGATGTCCGACATTTCGCCCATGCGGCCCATCGGATGCAGGCCACCCAGCATCTCGTGGGTTTCGACCGGGTGCATCGGGGTCTTGATGATGCCCAATGCCACAGCGTTCACGCGGATACCGCGCTTGGCATATTCGATCGCGAGGCTCGTAGTCGCCGCGTTGAGGCCGCCCTTGGTGAGCGACGCCAGCACCGACGGCACGTTCGAATTGGCGTGGTCGATCAGGCTCGTCGAGATCTGGACGACATGGCCGCGGCCCTGCTTCTCCATGGCCTTGATCGCGTGCTGGCTGATGAAGAAGAAGCCATTGAGGTTGGTCGAAAGCACCTGAGCGTACTGCTCCTCGGTGTAATCGGTGAACGCGCCGGGGATGAAGATGCCGGCGTTGTTGATCAGCGTGTCGACCCGACCGAAGCGGGCGAGGGCTTCCTCGATGACGCGCTTGCCAGTCTCGGGATCACCGATGTCGCCGGCGATGGTGAGCAGGTCGGGATCGTTCGACGGCTTGATCGAACGCGACGTGGCGACGACACGATAGTTACGGTCGCGGAAAGCCGCGACGGCCGCTGCGCCGATGCCCTGCGATGCACCAGTGACGACGGCGACCTTCTGTTCTGCACCCATGATA
>DATGEV010000050.1:0-4946 GCA_035309885.1 Sphingomonas sp. | reverse complement strand
AGATGCCAGCTTCCATGCGTCCCGAAGGCACCCTGATGATGCTGCTTCCTGCCCGCACTCTGCGTCCGATCGCCGGCGCGATCGCCGCCGCCCTGCTGCTGGGCGGTTGCGCCCACCATCACCTCGCCAAGGAGGGCAAGGTCGATCTCGCTGCCTCCAAGATCACCCAGATCGGCGTCAACGCCTATCTGTGGCGCGCGGCGCTCGACACCGTTTCGTTCATGCCGCTCGCCCAGGTCGATTCCAACGGCGGCGTCATCGTCACCGACTGGTATGCCAATCCGTCGACGCCCAGTGAGCGCATGAAACTCACGGTTACCATTCTCGATCAGGATCTGCGGGCTGACGCGGTGCGCGTCGCCGCTTCGCGCGAGATCAGCCAGAACGGTCAGTGGGTCGAGGCTCCGGTCGCTGCCCAGACCGTGCAGAAGCTGGAGGACATCATCCTTGAGCATGCGCGTGACTTGCGCCGCGGCGCCGTCACCGGCTGATCGGCGAGGAACGACCAGACCCGATGTCCAGCCCGATGGATCGCCGTTTCAATCCCCTCGCTGCCGATACCCGCTGGCAGCAGGCGTGGGACGAGGCTCAGGCCTTCCGCGCCGACGATGCCAGCCCCAAGCCCAAGGCCTATGTGCTGGAGATGTTCCCCTATCCATCGGGGCGCATCCACATGGGCCACGTCCGCAACTATACGATGGGCGACGTGCTCGCCCGTTATAAGCGGATGACGGGCCATGAGGTGCTCCACCCGATGGGGTGGGACGCCTTCGGCATGCCGGCCGAGAATGCAGCGATGGAAAAGAAGGTCCATCCGGGTACTTGGACCCGCGCCAATATCGCGGCGATGAAGGCGCAGCTGAAGCGCCTCGGTTTCGCGCTCGACTGGAGCCGCGAGATCGCGACCTGCGAGCCCGCATATTACGGGCAGGAGCAGGCGCTGTTCCTCGATCTGCTCGACGCCGGCCTCGCTTACCGCAAGGAGAGCGACGTCAACTGGGATCCGGTCGACATGACCGTGCTCGCCAACGAGCAGGTGATCGACGGGCGCGGCTGGCGCTCGGGCGCGCTGGTCGAGCGGCGCAAGCTCTCGCAATGGTTCCTCAAGATCACCGATTTCGCCGACGAGCTGCTCGACGGGCTGGATCATCTGCCCGATTGGCCCGAGAAGGTGAAGCTGATGCAGGCCAACTGGATCGGCCGGTCCAGGGGCCTCAAGATGCGCTTTACGCTCACCGAAGCGGTCGAGGGTGAGGAGACCGTCGAGGTCTATACCACCCGTCCGGATACGCTGTTCGGGGCGAGCTTCGTGGCGATCGCGGCGGATCACCCGCTCGCGCTGGCGCTGGCTGCCAAGGACGAGCGGCTGGCCGCCTTCGCCGACGAGTGCCGCCACACCGGCACCGCGACCGCCGACATCGAGACGGCCGAGAAGAAGGGTTTCGATACCGGCTTGTCGGTCGTCCACCCGTTCGATCCGGCGTGGAAGCTGCCTGTCTTCGTCGCGAACTTCGTGCTGATGGATTATGGCACCGGCGCGGTCTTCGGCTGCCCGGCGCATGACCAGCGTGACCTTGACTTCGCGCGCAAATATGCGCTGCCCGTCACCCGCGTCGTCGCCCCCTCGCCCGAGGAAACCGACGCGCCGATCCACGACGAGGCCTATACGGGCCCGGGCAAGCTCGTGCATTCGGGCTTCCTCGACGGGATGTCGGTCGAGGACGGCAAGGCTGCCGCGATCGCGCGCGCCGAGGCCGAAGGCTGGGGCGAAGGCACGACCGTGTGGCGCCTGCGCGACTGGGGCGTGTCGCGCCAGCGCTACTGGGGCACGCCGATCCCGATGATCCATTGCGAGGCATGCGGGGCCGTGTCGGTGCCGCGCAACCAGCTGCCGGTGGTGCTGCCCGAGGACGTGGCCTTCGACATTCCCGGCAACCCGCTCGATCGCCATCCGACGTGGAAGCATGTCGACTGCCCGAGCTGCGGCAAGCCCGCCCGGCGCGAGACCGATACCTTCGACACCTTCGTCGATTCCTCCTGGTATTTCATTCGCTTCGCCAGCCAGCCCGACGGCCGGCCGTTCGATCGCGCGATGGCTGAACGGTGGCTGCCGGTCGGCCAGTATATTGGCGGTGTGGAGCATGCGATCCTCCACCTGCTCTACGCGCGCTTCTGGACGCGTGCGCTGCAGCGCATCGGCAAGATCGGCGTCGCCGAGCCTTTCGCCGGCCTGTTCACGCAGGGCATGGTGACGCACGAGACCTACAAGGCGCCCGATGGCCGCTGGGTGTCGCCGGAGGAGATCAAGGACGGGATCATCGTCGAGACGCGCGAGCCGGTGACGGTCGGCCGTGTCGAGAAGATGTCCAAGTCCAAGAAGAACACCGTCGATCCGACCGAGATACTGGACCAGTATGGAGCGGATGCGGCGCGCTGGTTCATGCTGTCGGACAGCCCGCCCGAGCGCGACCTCGAATGGTCCGAAGCCGGGATCGAGGGCGCCTGGCGTTTCGTCCAGCGGATCTGGCGCCTCGCGATCGACCGCGAGCCGGCCGAGGGCGCGGACAAGGATCTCGACCGCAAGCTGCACAAGACCATCGCCGGCGTCGCCGAGGATATCGAGGCGCTGTCGTTCAACAAGGCGGTTGCCAAGCTCTACGAGCTCGCCAGTGCGCTTGAGAAGGCCGAGCCTTCCGCCTCGCGCACGCAGGCAATCGATGCCATGCTGCGGCTTGTGGCGCCGATGATCCCCCATCTCGCCGAAGAGGCGTGGAATGCGCGCGGGCATGACGGCCTGATCGCGCTCGCCGACTGGCCGGCGGTCGATCCGGCGCTGCTGGTCGACGACGAGGTGACGATCGCGGTGCAGATCAACGGTAAGCTCCGCGACACGCTCACCGCGCCCAAGGGGGCCGACAAGGCCGCCCTTGAGGCGATGGCACGCAATTCGGAGAAGGTGATCGCCTTCCTCGAGGGCAAGGAACCGAAGAAGGTGATCGTCGTGCCCGACCGTCTGGTGAACCTCGTCGCATGAAGCGGCTCGCGGCCCTGCTGCTGCCTCTCGGCCTCTCGGGCTGTGGGCTGCACCCGTTGTATGCGGGCGGCGCGCACGGGCCGGTCGCGCGGCAATTGGCCGAGGTCGAGGTCGGGCCGATCAGCGGCCAGTCCGGCTGGCTGATGCGCAATGCGCTCACCGATCGGATCGGCGCTGCCGGCCAGGCGACGCCGCGCTATCGGCTCGAGGTCGAGCTGTCAGATCAGCTCACCGGGCTCGGCATCCGTTCGGACAACACCGTCACGCGCGAGCGGCGCCGGCTGCGGGCGCGCTTCCGGCTGGTCACCACCGATGCGGCGGGCACCACCGTGCTCGACGCCAGCGCGGGCTCGGATACCGGCATCGACGTGGTGAGCTCGGACTATGCGACGGTCGCGGCAGAGCAGACCGCGCTCGAAAATCTGGTGAACGACGTGGCGGACCAGATCGTCGCGCGCGTCGCGGTTTACGCACGCCGAAGCCAGGCGCACTGAGCATGGCCAAGAGCGCGGCGATCGAGCGCGCGCTGGATGCGGCCGATCCGTCGGTTCGCTGCTACCTCCTCTACGGCCCCGATGAATCGGGCTCGCGGGCACTGGCGCAGCGTCTCGCCAAGGCGCTGGGGCCGGATGCCGAGCGGGTCGATCTCGATCCGGCGCGGATCGCCACCGATCCCGCGTTGCTTGCAGACGAGGCCGCGTCGGTCTCGTTGTTCGGCGGTGCACGCCACATCCGCGTCGAAGGCGTGACGGATACCTGTCTTGCCGCGGTCGAGGCGCTGATGGAGGCGCCCGCGGCAGGCAATCCGGTGGTGCTGATCGCGGGCTCGCTCAAGCGCGACGCCAAGCTGGTGAAGCGTCTCGAAGGCGCGAACGGTGCGATGCTGTTCGCAAGCTATCCTCCCGAAGGCGGCGATGCCGATCGGCTGGCGATGACGCTGGCGCGCGAGCAGGGTCTGAAACTCGATCCCGACATCGCGCGCCGGCTGGCGGATGCCTCGGGCGGCGATCGGGCGGTGCTGGCCTCGGAGATCGAGAAGCTGGCGCTTTATGCCGATGCCTCGCCCGAACATCCGCGCGAGGCCGGGCACGACATGTTCGACGCGATCGCCGCCGACTTTGGCGATGCGGACCTCACCCGCTTCGTGGATGCCGTGTTGGGCGGCCAGGAAGCCCTGCTGGAACGCGAACTCGTTCGTCTGGCTGGAGAAGGGCAGGAAGGCATTCCGCTCGTCCGTGCGCTGCTCCGGCGGCTGCTGGTGATGGCGGCGGTACGTACCGAGGTCGATCGCGGCGCCTCTCCGGCGACGGCGGCTGACCGGGTGGGTCGGGCGCTGTTCTGGAAGGAGAAGAACGCGATCACGCGCGACGTCGGGCGCTGGCCCTCGGCGCGGATCGCGCGCGCGATCGAGCGCCTGTCGCTGCTCGATCGCGAACTGCGCCGCAGCTCGGGCCCGGGGACGATTGGTGCCGACGCCGAATTCTTCGCGATCGCGCGCGCGGCCAACCGGCTGCGCTAGATTCGCTCGCCGCTCAGCCGCTGGCAGATCATGTCGAGCTGATCGAGCGTCGAATAGGACAGCGTCACTGTCCCCCCGCGTTCGCCATGCGCGATGCGGACGGCGAGGCCGAGCATGTCGCCGAGCTGCCGCTCCAGCGCGGCGATGTCGGCATTGGGGGATTCGCCGCCGGCTTTAGGCTGACGGGGTGCACGACCCCCATCCGGCTTGACGCTACGTGCGAGCCGCTCGGTATCACGCACCGACAGGCCACGTTTGATCACGTCCGCGGCGAGCTTCTCGGGATCGGGCGAGGTGATCAGCGCGCGCGCATGACCCATGGTGAGCGCGCCATGCGCCACCTCGTTCCGGACCGAGACGGGCAGGTCGAGCAGGCGCAGCAGATTCGCGACA
>DATGEV010000049.1:0-3433 GCA_035309885.1 Sphingomonas sp. | reverse complement strand
GAGCCCGGACTTTCCTCGCCCCCGTTACGAAAACGGGGCCGCGGCCGCCCGACCCTCTGGCGATGCGCCGGATAGCTCCTCCGGCGCTGTCACGAAAGCGAAATCAATCGCCCTGCCGCATCGTCGCCGCCTTATCCCCGCCGGTCAGCAGCGAAAGCAGGATGGCGCGGCACTGCCCGTCGATCACGCCATCGAGATTTTCGGGACGGAAGCGGCGCTGGAAGGCCCGCACCGCGGCGTCGGGCTCGACGATGTCGTAGCCGAAGCGTTCGAGCGCGAGCAGGAAGCCGCTGTCGGTCCAGTGCGGATCGGTGAGGAACTTGTGCGGTCGCGGCAACGCGAGGCGCAGGCGCGCCAGCCGTTCCCAGTCGAACAGCTCGCCCGGATCATCCTTGCGCGCGGGCGCGACGTCCGAATGGCCGACGACGTTGCCGCGCGTGATCCCGTAATGCGGCACGATCGTCATCAGCAGCGTGACCAGCGCCGCCATCTGCGGCTCCGGGAAGGGGCGATAGCCGAATTCGTGGCCGGGATTGACCAGCTCGATGCCGACGCTGGCCGAGTTCACGTCGCTGATGCCGCGCCAGTAGCTCGCGCCGGCATGCCAGGCGCGCTTGCGCTCCTCGACGAGGCGGACGACCTGCCCGTCCTCGGCGATCATATAATGCGCGGAAACCTTGGCCTCCGGGTCGGTCAGTCGATGGAAGGCCGAGACCGCGTCCTGCATCCCCGTATAATGGAGCACCACCATCGTGATGGGCAGCTTCCGCTCGTCGAAATTGGGCGACGGACAATCAATGATACCGGACATGGAACAGAAGTCGCGCCCGCGCCGTGCGCCGTCAAGCCTTCGTCTGTGTAGGGCGGACAGAGGCTGTTGGAGAAAGCCGGTGCCGCTCTGGGAAAGCGCTTTTCCGCGCTTCCTCGAGGCCTCTCAGCGTATCTCTTGCGTGATCTGCATCGACGGCAGGACGACGCGCTTGCGGTAGAAGCCGCGGCACTCATAGTCCGACACGAACTGGTCGGTCTGGCCCATCACGGTTTCACCCGCGCCCAGCATCAGCAAACCATCGGGCGCGATCGCGCCCGCCAGCCGGCCGAACACGAGACTACGCACCGTGGGGGAGAAATAGAGCAAGACGTTGCGGCACAGCACCACGTCGAACTGCCCCATGGGCGGCGGATCGAGCAGATTGTGGATGCGAAAGCGCACCGCCTTGCGCAGATCGTCGGATGCCTGCCAGATTTCGCCGTCCTGCTCGAAGCGGCGCAGCATCTGGGTGACGGGAAGCCCCCGCTGGATCTCGAATTGCGAATAGCGGCCGGCGCGCGCCTGTTCGATCGCGGAGGCGGACAGATCGGTGCCGATGATGTCGATCGTCCAGCCCCGCCATCGATCCGGTCGGTCGGCGATCATCATCGCCAGCGTATAGACCTCCTGCCCCGTCGAGCAGCCGGCCGACCAGATCCGCAACCGCCGGGTCGACGCGCGTGCGGTGTGGAAGCGTATCAGCCCCTGCTCGTCGAGCAGCCGGAACGCCGCTATGTCGCGGTAGAAGAAGGTTTCGTGGTTGAGCAGCGCGTCGATCGCCGCTTCGGCCAGTTCGGGGCATTCGCCCGACACCACCCGGTTGACCAGCACGTCGAGCGAGGCGAGGCCATATTGCGCCAGCAGCGGACGCAGCGCGGTGTCGATCCGCCAGCGCCGGCCGGTCGCCAGCTGCTGCCCGGTGCGCGCGCCCAGCAGGCCGGCCAGAATGCGAACAGCGCCGTCGCTTATTTCCACGCGGCTCGACGCGTGGAGCGCCCCCCCAGCCGATCGGCGATACGCGCCGCGATCCCGGAGGGTGATGCGATGGTTGCTGCGAATCCTGTCATCGCGACGCTGCCCGGCATCCCCCAGACCACCGAGCTCGGACGATCCTGCACCGCGATCTCGCCCCCGGCCTCGACGATGTCGCGCGCCGCGATCGCGCCGTCGCGGCCCATCCCGCTCAGGATGACGGCGAAGGCCCGCTCCCCGAAATGCGCCGCGACCGCGCTTAGCATCGGATCGACCGAGGGCATGCAGCCGGACGCCGCCGGCTCGCGGATGAGATGGACGCGCGGCAGCCCGCCGATCGTGCGCAGGCCGATATGCGCGTCGCCCGGCGCGACCAGGATCTGGCCGGGCAGCAGGCTCACCCCCTCGACCGCGACCGAGGCAGGACGCCCCGCGATCTCGGTCATCTGCGCGGCGAAGAAGGGCATGAACGACGCCGGCAGATGCTGGGTGATCAGGATCGGCATGTCGCACGACGCGGGCAGCGCAGCGAACAACTCGGACAGCGCGTGCAGTCCGCCGGTCGAAGCACCGATGGCAAGGCAATCGATCGCGCCGGCCACGCGGGGGCTCATGCTTTCGGGCTCGCACTGTGCCGGCACGGGCGGTTGCCAGGGCTGATCGGGGCGATCGGCGCCGTGCGCCGCGCTGCCGATCCGCTTCACCTTGTCGATCAGGTCGATGCTGAACAGGCTACCGAAGGAACCCGCCGAGGGTTTCTCCAGCGTATCGGCGGCGCCCAGCGTCATCGCGCGGAGGCACGCGTCCGCGCCCTGCCCCGCCGCTGCGGAGACGACCAGCACCTGCGCGCCACGGCCGCGCCGGATGATTTCTGGGAGCGCCGTCAGGCCGTCCATGCCGGGCATGGCGAGATCGAGCAGCACCACATCGACGACCGCGCGATCAAGCTGCGCCAGCGCCTGATCGGCATTGCTCGCGGTGGCGACGATCTGGATTTCGGGAAGCGGTGCCAGGATGGTCTGGAAGACCGAACGGGCCACAATCGAGTCGTCGACGATCATCAGCCGGATCGGCTGGAGTTCGCGCCTTCGTCCGTAGGTCCGCAGCGGCGGCATGAGCCCGGCGTCAGGCGACGCCGACGAGCGCGAACTTGCTTTCGAGCGTCTCGCGGTCGAACGGCTTCATGACATATTCGTCGGCACCCGCGTCGATCGCCGCGCGGATATGCGCGACCCCGTTCTCGGTGGTGCAGAAGATCACCTTGGGCCGCTGGTGCAGCGCTTCCTGGCCGAGAGCGCGGAGGAATTCGATCCCGCTCATCACCGGCATGTTCCAGTCGAGCAGCACCACGTCGGGCGCGCCTTCGCGACAGCGATCCAGCGCCTCCTGCCCGTCGCCTGCCTCGGTGACGGTGAATTCCAACGTCTCGAGGATATGGCGAGCAACCTTCCGGATCACCTTCGAGTCGTCGACAACCAAACAGGTCTTCATCACCAGTACCTCGATACGTCTGAGTTTGAAGCAGGATAAGCCGGACGAGGTAATGAGCCCGTTAACGCGGGATCACGCCGCGAGCGCGGTCGAGCCCGCCACGATCCGCGCCGGATCGAGCAGCAGCAGCACATGATCCTGATGCTCGACCAGCCCGAG
>DATGEV010000048.1:0-3610 GCA_035309885.1 Sphingomonas sp. | reverse complement strand
TGTGGACCGCCGAGGAGCGCGGCCTGCTCGGCTCCGAATATTATGCCCGTAACCCGGTCTATCCGCTGGCGAAGACCGTCGGCGCGCTCACCATCGACATCCTCCAGACCGCCGGGCTGGCGCGCGACGTCGTGCTGATCGGCGCCGGGCAGGACAGCCTGGAAACCGACCTGGCGACCGCCGCCGCCGAGCAGGGGCGCACCGTGACGCCCGATGCCAAGCCCGAGCGCGGCCTCTTCTACCGCGCCGACCATTTCCCGCTGGCCAAGCGTGGCGTGCCGACGCTGCTGCTGATGGGCGCCGGCGGAGGCGCCGATCTCGTCAAGGGCGGCCGTGTCGCCGGCGACCAATGGGTGAGCGACTATACCGCGCACTGCTACCACCAGACCTGCGACAGCTGGAGTCCGGACTGGGATCTGAGCGGGGCGGCGCAGGACGTCAGCCTGTTCTACGCGATCGGTAGCCGCCTCGCGAACTCGCGCGAGTGGCCTGTGTGGAGCGCGCATTCCGAATTCCGTGCGGTGCGCGAGGCGAGTGCCGCCAAGCGTCGATAGATGGATAGAAACACAGAAAAAGACAGCGCTGCCACCTAGCGTTGCGTGGGGCATTGCGCCTAAGAGATCACGAGCTCCCCCCAAAGGCTGCCGTCGAAAGATGCCTGCATGACCGAAAGCTTCGTCCGCCCTTCGTCCGCCTCCGCTCAGCCTGCCAGCCGCCTGCTCCTGTTCGGCGCGACCGGCGATCTGTCCCAGCGGATGTTGCTGCCCTCGCTCTTCTCGCTGCACGCCGAGGGGCTGATCGCGCCGGAGCTTCGTATCATCGGCACCGCGCGCTCCGAGCTGGACGACGCCGGCTTTCGCAAGGTGGCGGCCGAGGCACTGGAGAAGTTCCTGTCGGCCGAGGCGCGCAAGCCCGAGGCGGTGCCCTCCTTCCTCGAGCGCCTGCATTATGTGCCGCTCGACGCGTCGAAGCCGGAGAGTTTTTCGGCGCTGGGCGGGGTGATGGGCGGCGATCGCAACCAGCACACGGCGATTTACCTTTCGACCGCGCCGTCGCTGTTCGGGTCGACCATCGCCGGCCTCAAGAGCGCCGGCCTCGACGGCCCCAATGTGCGCGTCGGCCTGGAGAAGCCGCTCGGCCATGATCTCGCCTCCTCGGCGGTGATCAACGATGCGGTGGCGGCCGCCTATACCGAGGCGCAGACTTTCCGCATCGACCATTATCTCGGCAAGGAAACCGTCCAGAACCTGCTGGCGCTGCGTTTCGGTAACCGCATGTTCGAGCCGCTGTGGAACGCCGAGAATATCGAGCATGTCCAGATCACCGTGTCCGAGACGGTCGGGCTCGAAGGCCGCGTTTCCTATTATGACGGCGTCGGCGCGCTGCGCGACATGGTGCAGAACCATATGCTTCAGCTGCTCGCGCTGGTGGCGATGGAGCCGCCCGCCCGCTTCGGCCCGCGCTCGGTGCGCGACGAGAAGGTGAAGGTGTTCCGCTCGCTCCGCCGCATCGACCGCGCGACGGCGGCGACCGAAACCGTCACCGGCCAGTATACCGAGGGCGCCGTCGGCGGGAAATCGGTGCCCGGCTATATCGACGAGCTCGGCAAGCCGTCCAACACCGAGACGTTCGTGGCGGTGAAGGCGCATGTCGACAATTGGCGCTGGCACGGCGTGCCCTTCTATCTGCGCACCGGCAAGCGTCTGCCCAACCGCCATTCCGAGATCGTGATCCAGTTCCGCGAGGTGCCGCACTCGATCTTCGCCGGTCGCGGCGCGGTGCTGCAATCGAACAAGCTGCTGATCCGCCTCCAGCCGGAGGAAAGCATCCGCCTGATGGTGATGGCGAAGGAGCCGGGCCTCGACCGCGACGGCATTCGTTTGAGGGAAGTGCCGCTCGATCTGTCACTGACGACGGCCTTCGCCGGTTTTCGCCGCCGCATTGCGTACGAGCGGCTGCTGCTGGACTTGATCGAAGGCGACCCCACCCTGTTCGTCCGTCGCGACGAGGTGGAGGCGCAATGGGAATGGATCGACGCGATCCGCGACGGCTGGGATGCCGCCAACGTCACGCCGCGCCCTTATGGTGCGGGGACGTGGGGGCCCTCGGCGGCGATCGCGCTGACGGAGAGAGATGGAGTGCATTGGCATGATTGAGGCCGAATGGTGGGATTATGAGACGTCGGACGAGATGGCGGATGCCGTCGCGGGTGACGTCGGCTTCATCATCGAGAGCGCGCTCGACGCCCGCAACGACTGCCTGCTGGCGCTGCCCGGCGGCAAGTCGCCGATCGCGATCTTCGAGCGTCTGAAGGACGCCAAGATTAACTGGAGGCGCGTGACGATCGTACCGGGCGACGACCGCCTGGTTCCGGTCGACGATCCGCTGAGCAATGTCGCGCTGCTGGCGAAGCATTTCATGCCATTGGGCGCGCGCGTGGTGCCGATCGCCAGCGCCAATCTCGGTTATCGTCAGGCCGGTGAGGCCGCCGAGGCGCGCGTCAACGATCTCAAATGGCCACCAGATCTCGTCTGGCTGGGCATGGGCACCGATGGCCACACGGCCTCGATCTTCCCGGGCCCCGATTATGACGAGGCGCTGGCCAGCAGGCGCCGTGCGATCGGCGTGCAGCCCGATCCGCTGCCGCCGGAAGCGCCGGTGGCGCGCGTCACCCTCACCAAGTCGGCGATCCTGTCCGCCCGCGCGATCCTGATCACCGTCGCGGGCGACAAGAAGAAGGCGGTGCTGGAAGCCGCGATCGAGGAGGGCGCCAAGTCGTCCTACCCGATCGGCCGCGTGCTGGCCGATGCCGAACAGCCGATCGATATCCACTGGAGCAAGGCATGAATCTCCACCCCGCCGTTGAAGCCGTCACCGCCCGCATCGTCGAGCGATCGCGGCCGACACGGCGGCGCTATCTCGATCTGATCGAGGCGCAGCGCGATCGCGGCGTCGATCGTTCGCGCATGGGCTGCGGCAACCTCGCCCATGGCTTCGCCGCGGCGGGCGAGGACAAGGCGCAGATCCGCGCCGGCGGTGCCATGAACATTGGCATCGTCACCGCCTACAACGACATGTTGTCCGCGCATCAGCCCTATTATCGCTACCCCGAGCAGATGAAGCTATGGGCGCGCGAGGTCGGCGCGACGGCACAGGTGGCGGGCGGCACGCCGGCGATGTGCGACGGCGTGACCCAAGGCCAGCCGGGCATGGACCTGTCGCTGTTCAGCCGTGACGTGATCGCGCTCTCGGCCGCGATCGGACTGTCGCACGGCATGTTCGAGGGCGCAGCGCTGCTCGGCATCTGCGACAAGATCGTGCCGGGGCTGCTGATCGGCGCGCTGCGTTTCGGTCATCTGCCGACCGTCCTGATTCCGGCAGGGCCGATGCCCTCAGGCCTCGCCAACAAGGAGAAGGTGCGCGTCCGCCAGCTCTATGCCGAGGGCAAGTGCGGGCGCGAGGAACTGCTGGAGGCGGAGGCCGCCTCCTATCATGGCGCGGGCACCTGCACTTTCTACGGTACCGCCAACTCCAACCAGATGATGATGGAGATGATGGGGCTGCACGTCCCCAACGCGGCCTTCATCAATCCGGGCACCAAGCTGCGCCA
>DATGEV010000047.1:0-5616 GCA_035309885.1 Sphingomonas sp. | reverse complement strand
AGCGAGGGGGTGTTTGGCCGAGCAGCTTCCCGTCAAGCGTTACCATTCTGTCATAACGTTGTAGCTTCGCGGGGGTTGCACCGGGGCTGATCGCCCGGCAACTCGACAGGATGAGCGACATAAAGGCCACAGCTGTGCAGGACGCCCTCGAGAGGGCGCGGACCCATGCGCCGTTCCTGCGTCGCATGGCAGGGCGCGAGCCGGCCGTCGTGGCGGCGCTGGAGGGCGGCGACCTTGAGGCGGCGCTGAGGCTGGCGGCCGAACCCGTGGCGGCGGAAGCGACCGTCGCGGCACAGCTCCGCGGCGAACGGCGGCGGCTGGCGCTGGCGCTGGCGGTAGGCGACCTCTCCGGCGCGCTCAGCTTCGAGCAGGTGACCGGTACGCTGTCGGCCTTCGCGGATCGCGCGCTTGATCGCGCCATCCGCGCGGCGATCCTGGAGCGCACGCCCGATGCCGTGCCGCAGGGGTTTGCTGCTCTCGCGCTCGGCAAGCATGGCAGCGGCGAGCTCAATTATTCGTCCGACATCGATCCGATCCTGATCTTCGATCCCGAGACGCTGCCGCGCCGGGCGCGCGAGGAGCCGGTCGAGGCGGCGGTGCGAATTGCCCGGCGCGTGGTCGAGCTGATGCAGACCCCCGATGGCGACGGCCATGTCTTCCGCATCGACCTGCGGCTGCGCCCCTCGCCCGAGGTGACGCCGCTGGCGCTGCCGGAATCGGCGGCGATCACTTATTATGAGTCGAGCGCGCTGCCGTGGGAGCGCGCTGCTTTCATCCGCGCGCGGGCGGCGGCGGGCGATGTCGCGCTGGGAGAGCGCTTCCTCGCCGCGATCCGGCCCTTCGTGTGGCGCCGCGCGCTGGATTTCGGCGCGATCCGTGAGATTCGCGCGCTCTCGCGCCGGATCCGCAGCCATTATCAGGCCGGCCAGCGCTTCGGCCCCGGCTATGACATCAAGCGTGGCCGCGGCGGCATCCGCGAGATCGAGTTTTTCGCGCAGATCCACCAGCTGATCCACGGCGGCCGCGAGCCGGCGCTGCGCGCGCCGGCAACGCTCGATGCGCTGGCGGCGCTGGGGACGGGGGGACGGATCGATCCGGCCGATGCGGTCATGCTTGCAGAGGCCTACCGGCTGTTCCGCACGATCGAGCATCGCCTGCAGATGGTCGAGGACCAGCAGACCCACAGCCTGCCCGGCGATGCGGCGGCGCTCGATAATGTCGCGCAGCTTGACGGGCGCGCGGATGGCGAGGCGCTGTTGGCGGCGCTGCGGCCGCATGTCGAGCGGGTGGGGACGCTCTACGACGCGCTCGATCCACCCGAAGATCGTGCGCTTCCCACCGATCAGGACAGGCTGGTCACGGCGATGGCCGAAGCCGGTTTTCCCGATGCAATGGCGGCGGCGGCGCGCATCGCCCAGTGGCGCGGCGGGGGTGTGCGAGCGCTGCGTTCGCCCGCCGCGCAGGCGGCGCTGGAGGCGGTGCTGCCCGCGCTGGTCGAGGCGCTGGGGGTCGCGCCCGATCCGTCGACCGCGCTCAACCGCTTCGACGATGTCGTCGCCCGGCTGCCGAGCGCGATCAACCTGTTCCGGCTGCTGGAGGCGCGGCCCTCGCTGGCGCGGCTGGTCGGCGATGTGTTGAGCCTCGCGCCGACGCTGGCCGACATGCTGGGACGTCGGCCCGATCTGATCGACGGGCTGATCGACGCCAGCGCGCTCGCCCCGCCGCCCTCGGTCGAGGCGCTGGCGCGGCGTTTCGCGGGAACGCTGGCGGACGAGGATTATCAGGCGATGCTCGATCGCGTCCGTCGCGAGGTGGGCGAACTGCGCTTCGCCGAAGGGGTGCAGATCGTCTCGGCGGCGCGCGATCCGCTGGAGGTGGCTGGCGGCTATGCACGTATCGCCGAGGCCGCGCTCGACGCGCTGGCGCAGGCGACGGTGGCGCAGTTCGAGGTGGCGCATGGCCGGATTCCGGGCGGCGAGCTCGTCATCCTCGCGCTCGGCCGCTTCGGCGGCGAGGCGCTGACCCATGCCTCCGATCTCGACATCGTCTATCTCTTCACCGGTGATCATCTGGCGGAATCGGATGGGCCCAAGCCGCTTGGCGCCACCCAATATTTCAACCGCCTCGCCCAGCGCGTCACCGCCGCCTTGTCGGTGCCGACAGCGGCGGGGCCGCTCTACGAGGTCGACACGCGGCTCCGGCCGTCGGGCGGGCAGGGGCTGCTCGCTGTCTCGCTCGACAGCTTCGCACGCTATCAGCGCGAGGGCGCCTGGACGTGGGAGCATATGGCGCTCGCCCGAGCCCGGCCGGTGTTCGGATCGGCGTCTGCACGGGGGCTGCTCTACCGCATCATCGAAGAGACGCTGCACCGCCATCGCGACCTCGCGCAGATGGTCGCGGACGCGGTAAAGATGCGCGGCGACATTGCGCGCCACAAGCCGCCGGCCGGCCCGCTCGACGTCAAGCTGATGGAGGGCGGTTTGGTCGATCTGGAGTTCGTCGTCCACGTCACCCAGCTTCGTCACCGCACGGGCTTCTCGCCCCGGCTAGGCGAAGCGATCGCGATGTTGGTGGAGGCAGGGCTGCTGCCGGCCACGATCAATCCGGCGCATGATCTGCTCACGCGCATCCTGCTGACCATGCGGCTGATGTCGCCCACGGCGTCGGAGCCCGGCACGGCCGAGCGGAGCGCGATCGCGCACGCCTGCGGGCAGGCGGACTGGGCAGCGTTGCTTGCGGCGCTGGACGAGGCACGGCAAAGCGTCCGCGCAGCATGGCAGCGCATTGCCGCCGAAGCGGAGACAGATTGATGGCGACCGAACTCCAGCCGGGTGATTCTGCGCCCGACGTCACGCTCACCACGCCCGACGGCGGTACGCTGGCGCTGACTGACCTGCACGGGCGGCCGTTGGTGCTCTATTTCTATCCGAAGGACGATACGGCCGGCTGCACCCGCGAGGCGCAGGACTTTTCCGCCCAAAAGCCTGCCTTCGACGCGGCCGGCGTCGCGGTGATCGGCGTCTCCAAGGATTCGCCCGCCAAGCATGTGAAGTTCGCGGCCAAATACGACCTCACCGTCAGCCTCGCCAGCGACGAGGACGGATCGGTGTGCGAGGCGTTCGGCACCTGGGTTAAGAAAAGCCTCTATGGCCGCAAATATATGGGCATCGACCGCGCCACCTTCCTGATCGATGCGGACGGCCGCATCGCGCGCATCTGGCGCAAGGTGAAGGTGCCGGGCCATGCCGAACAGGTGCTCGCCGCCGCCGGAGCGCTTGCGGCGGCATGACCGGAGCGGGCCGGGCGGAGGTGGCGGCGGCGCGCTCGATCGCCGAGGCGTGCCGCGCGGTGCTGGGCGTCGCCGATTCGCGCGAGAAGGCGATGGCGGCGCGCGCCGTTGCCCGCGCCTGGCGCAGCGGCCGGCTGGCGCACCGCTTCGACGCGGCGATGCCCGACAGCCCGCCCCGCCCCACACGGCCCGAACTGCTGTCGCCCAACCGCATGCCCAAGCGCGGCCGCGCCGGATCGGAGCGTTCGCGCATCGCGATGCTGCACGCGCTGGCGCACATCGAATATGTCGCGATTGACCTCGCCTTCGATTGCGCCGGCCGCTTCGGTGGGGGGCAGCCGCGCGCCTTTGTCGATGACTGGATCGGGGTGGGCGCGGACGAGGCGATGCACTTTGCGCTGCTCGACCGGCAGTTGCGTGCCCGCGGATCGGGCTATGGCGCGCTGCCTGCGCATGACGGGCTGTGGGAGGCGGCGGAGAAGACGCAGGGCGATCTTGCCGCCCGGCTCGCCGTCGTGCCGATGGCGCTGGAGGCGCGCGGGTTGGACGTCACGCCGGCCATCGTCCAGCGCTTCGAGGCGGCAGGCGATATCCGTTCGGCGATGATCCTGAAGCGCATCTACACAGACGAGATTCGCCATGTCGCGGCGGGCACGCGCTGGTTCGAATCATGCTGCACGGCGACCGGACGAACCGCGCCGGAGGAGTGGCAACGCCTTGTCTCGCGGTACTTTCTCGGGATCGTTAAGCCACCGTTCAACGATTCGGCGCGCCGCGCGGCCGGTTTGACGCTGGACTATTACGGCACACTTGCGACACCCGCCTGACATCAGCACACAGGGCAAGCCGGGAGCGGGAGGGGCAATTCCACAAACGGCAAAGCCAAAAACCGAGGGCGGAGGCGTACGCCTCTACCCCAGGGAATGCGTGCAAGGTGGACGATATCGTGATTTTTGTGGCTAACCTCCGCTTCAACGCAGCCGATGTCGTTCGGTTTCCCAATTTTCGTCGCGCGATGAAGATAGCCGCGGTCTCCGCGCTGGCCGTCGGTACGATCGCGGCAAGTCCGGCTGCTGCCGCCGATCCGGTTTCCGCCACTGCGACCGCGTCGGTCGGCGCGTTCGACGCGGTGTCCACCACCAGCCTCGGCGCCAAGGCCGATCCCATGTTCCGCTCGCTGTTCGACAGCTGGAAGCGGATGGATGCGGTGCCCCATGGCGGCCTCGTCTCGGTGCCTTCGCAGAAGCCGGTGAAGGACTTCCGCTACACCTCGTCCTTCGGCGTGCGCGTCGATCCGTTCCGCGGTTCGGCGGCGATGCACCCGGGCCTCGACATGGCGGCGCCGGTCGGCACGCCGGTCTATGCGACGGCGGACGGCATCGTCAGCCGTGCCGAGCGCGCGGGCGGCTATGGCAACATGGTCCAGCTCGAGCATGGCAAGGGCCTCGAGACGCGCTACGGCCATCTCTCGCAGATCCTCGTGCATGACGGCCAGCGGGTGCACCGCGGCGACCTGATCGCGCTGATGGGCTCGACCGGCCGATCGACCGGCAGCCATCTCCACTATGAAGTCCGCATCGACGGCCGTGCCGTGAATCCGATGCCCTTCCTCCAGACCGCCGACTATCTCACCGCCCTCCAGAACCGCACCGCTCCGGTCCATGCGAGCGAGCCGCAGATGGCGATGGGCGGTCCCGAGGATCCCGACGCGGAATAATTCGCCACGATTGATCCCGGAGCCCGGCGCTCCTATCTCCCGATCATGACCGAACAGACCGCCATCGACCTGACCGCCGCCGCCGCCGCGCGCGTGGCTGCAATCGCCGCCAAGCAGGGCAAGCCTGCGATGCTGCGCCTGTCGGTGGACGGCGGCGGCTGCGCCGGCTTCCAATATGTCTTCGGGCTGGCCGATGCGGTGGCCGAGGACGACATCACAACCGAGCGGGACGGCGTGACGTTGGTGGTCGATTCCGTCAGCCTCGATCTCGTGCGCGGCGCGCAGGTTGATTATGTCGAATCGCTCGGCGGCGCGGCGTTCAAGGTCGAGAACCCGCAGGCTGCGTCGGGCTGCGGTTGCGGATCGAGCTTCTCGATCTGACCCTTTCGGCGAGGCCATGAGCCGGCTATCACCGGCCGGATGCGTATCGCCACTTTCAACGTCAACGGTATCAATGCCCGCCTGCCGCGCCTACTCGAATGGCTCGACGAGGCGAAGCCTGACATCGCCTGCCTTCAGGAGCTGAAGGCTGAAGGCGACAAGATGCCCGTCCAGGCCATCGAGGATGCCGGCTACGGCGTGGTGTGGCACGGCCAGAAGGGTTTCAACG
>DATGEV010000046.1:0-7856 GCA_035309885.1 Sphingomonas sp. | reverse complement strand
AAATCATCGTCACCGCGAACCGTTCGCGCGCCCAATCGCTGCAAACCGTTCCGATCGCGGTCTCCGTGGTCAATACCGACCAGATTACCAAGTCGGGCCAGGGCAATCTCTCCGACCTCGCGAAATTCACGCCCTCTCTTTCGATCACCGAGGGCGCGCCGGGCTTCAACAAGTTCAACATGCGCGGCCTTTCGACCGGCGGCTACCGAACGTCCGACACCTCCGACCGTTCGCTTGTCGCGGTCTACCTCGACGACACCCCGATCTCGGTGCAGGGGCAGACGCCCGATCTCAAGGTCTATGACCTCGAGCGTGTCGAGATTCTCCGTGGCCCGCAGGGCACGCTCTACGGCGCCGGCTCGATGGCGGGCACGATCCGCTTCGTCACGGCCAAGCCCGATCTGGAACGGATCTTTGGAACCGGGGAGTCCGGCGCCGCGACCACCGAGCATGGTTCAGCGAGCTATAACTTCCGCGGCATGATCAACCTTCCGCTGGTGACGGACCATCTCGCGGTGCGCGGCAACTTCTATATCGGGCATGACGGCGGCTTCATCGACAATATCGGCCGGGTCAACAAAAAGAACGCCAACTACAACAATACGAAACAAGCGCGCGTGGCGCTCCGCTGGATACCGAACGAATCCTTCACGCTCGATGCCGGCTTCACCTACGAAAAGAGTCGCGCACATGGGCTGAACTCCGGCCTTACCGGACTCGCTCCCTATACGATCTCATCCAACAGCCCCGAAGGCACCAACGATCTGTTCCGGCTTTATACGTTGAACGGCGACTATGATATCGGGTTCGCCGATCTTGTCGTGACGGGCGCATATACCGATCGCAAGATCGGCTACAACGCCAGCCCGGAACCCCAGATCGCCTATTTCTTCCAGGATTATACCGGTCTGCCGATCAGTTCGACGACCTATCCGCTGTTCGCCCAGCCATCGAGTTACAGCCAGGCGATCGCCAATATCATCCCGGCGGAAATGTATACGATCGATCAGAAGATCAAGGATTATATGGGCGAGGCGCGTCTCGTCTCCAAGGATAATGGACCGATCAAATGGACGATCGGAACCTTCTACGAAAAGCAGACCCGCCATCTCGTCCAGGATATCCCGACGCCTGGCTTCGATACGCTGTCCTACGAGAATTTTTTCTTCGGTCCCTTCAACACGCCAAATGGGCTGTACGATTCCAAACTGGTCGACGGCGCCTTCCAGTCGAACGACATCTTTTCTGGCTTGCAGGATACGCATGAACATCAGGTCGCCGTCTATGGCGACGCGACATGGCACATTACCCACAAGCTCGATCTGACCGGTGGAGTCAGATATTTCAACTTTAAGGAAAAATACTTCCTGTTCGAGAGCGGTGTCTACGGCGTCATCGACCATGTTCCGCTGACGACGAACGCGACGCTCAAGTCCCACGGCTTCAATCCGCGGGCCAACATCTCCTATCATATCAATCCGGACGTGATGATCTACGGCGAAGCGGCAAAGGGCTTCCGCTATGGCGGCGGCAACCAGCCCGTTCCGCTGGGCACGACGGGCGTCGCCGGGCAGTGCACGCAGAACCTGGCATCCTACGGCTACAATTCGGCGCCGCTTACCTTCGGGCCGGACAAATTGTGGAATTATACGATCGGCGAAAAGGCGCGCCTGGATGACGGTCGCATCGTCCTGAATGCGAGCGCTTATTATATCGACTGGTCGAGCGTGCAGACCAGACTGCTGCTCAACTGCTCGTACTTCTTCACCGACAACAAGGGCAAGATCACAAGCAAGGGCGTTGAACTGGAAACGACGTTCAAGCTGAGCCCGGAGATCACCCTCTCCGGAAGCGGATCGTTCAACGATTCCAAGGCGAACGGCGACATCCCGACGGTCGGCGCATTCGATGGCGATACGACGCCCTATTATCCCAAGTGGACCGCAGCGGCGATGGCGTTCTACGATCGCAAGATCGGCAACGGCATGCTGCATCTACAACTGGGTTACCAGTATCAGTCGAAGCAGTTCACCACGTTCAACAATTTCTCCACCAAGATCGTCAACGGCGTGCTGACCAAGAACGGTGCCAGCTCAACCTATGCGGTCATCCCCGAGACGCATAATGTCAGCGCGTCGCTGGCCTATGATTTCGGGGCGCTGGAGCTTGGCCTCTACGGCAACAACCTGGTCAACGGCGTCAAGAAGACCGATATCGGTCGCGCCACTTACTACAAGATCTACCAGGCCGGCGATCGCGCCACCTACGCCCGGCCGCGGACGGTCGGCTTCCGCGCGAAGGTGAAGTTCTAGCCACCCCATCCCGCGGAGTTGGGTTTGACTCCGCGGGATCCACGATGCGGGGCGCGTCGGCGCCGGACTGGCCGACACAGCCGACCTGTGCCCTACTTCCCGGTCGCGGGGCCGCGCTGCAGCCAAGCCTTCGTCTGGTGGCCGACGAGGCGGACCAGATCCCCCTCGACGATCGCCATGTCGATGACATGGAAGCCCCATTCGGGATAGTCGGCATCGCCCACCGCCGCGGTGCCGACCAGTTGCTCGGCAGGGCCCGCAGCCACGCCGGGCGCGACATGGACCGCCAGATAGGAGGTAGCACCCCGCGTCTCGCACTGCGCCGAAAGCAGGCCGGGCATCCGGACAAAGCGCGTCGGCTGCGGCCGACCCGCGATCGACCAGCCCGTCGCGGGCGGCCGATATTGCGCGACACCGCCGCGCCACCACGGAAAGCCAAGGATCGGGTCGAGCGGCGCGACGCCGCCGGCCAGTTGCGCGGGATTGGTGCACCCCGCCTCCATCCCGGCCTCGATCGATCTGCCAAACAGCGCGCCGGTCGGCGGCCCCGGCACATCCCGGTAGCTCGCCCAGGTCAGCACGCATCCGGTCTGCGCCTGGGAGCGACAGAGCGGGATCGCCTTCAGGTCACCGCCGACATCGCGCCCCCGCGGAACGTGCACCGTCGCGCCGGGCAGGATCGCCGAGACGAGGAGGCTCTGCGCAGGCTTGCCGTCGATCTCCTCGCTGATCAGCCGCTTGAGGATCATCGAACCCTGGCTATGCCCGATCAGCACGACCGGCCGCCCGCCATTGTCCCGCGCCAGATAGTCGCGCCAGGCCGCGCGCACGTCCGCATAGGGGAGCTCGTGATCGGCCGTATCGCCGCCACCCCGCATCATCGTGCGCAGCGCCGTCAGCGTCACCTGCCGATATACCGGCGCGAACAGCCGGCACACGCCGCGGAACGGCGCCAGCTGCGCAACGGTGATGCCGCGTTCCTCACGGCCCGGATCCGTGTCGCTGTTGGGCGTCGGATCCAGTGACGCGGTCGGGTAGACGTAGAAGCAATCCGCCGGGGGCACCTTGTTCGCGACAGGCTTGCCCGGCTTCACCCTGCCATGACGATCGACGATCGTGATCGCGACATCGTCGGTGCAGATCTCCTCGCGCCCCGGGCGACAGAGCCAGCTTTCCGGATGGCTGTAATCGATCGGTGGCGAAGTCGCGACGGCGGCGGCGAGCAGCAGCAGCGCGCCCACGATCAGTCCCGGAAGACCACGGTGCGCGCGCCGTTGGGCAGCACGCGCCCACCGAGATGCAGCGCCACCGCGCGCGACAGCACTCGCCGTTCGATGTCGCGCCCCTTGCGGATCAGGTCTTCGGCGGTATCGGCATGGCTGATCCGTTCGACATCCTGCTCGATGATCGGCCCCTCATCGAGATCGCCGGTGACATAATGCGCGGTGGCACCAATCACCTTCACACCGCGCTCATGCGCCTGATGATAGGGTTTGGCGCCCTTGAAGCCGGGCAGGAAGCTGTGGTGGATGTTGATGCAGCGGCCGGCGAACTTCTCGCTCAGCGCATCCGACAGGATCTGCATGTAGCGCGCAAGAATGACGAGATCGGCGCCGCTTTCCTGGTAGAGGCGCCAGATCTGGTCCTCCTGCGCCTGCTTCGTCGCGGCGTTGACAGGCAGGTAATGGAAGGGGATGTCGCCCAGATCGAGCGAGCCGAAGCTCTCGAAAGGGTGGTTCGAGATGATGCCGGCGATCTCCATGTCGAGCTCGCCGATGCGCCGGCGATAGAGCAGATCGACGAGGCAATGGTCGAACTTGGAAACGAGGATCAGCACGCGTTGCCGCCGATCCTCCGGGCGCAGGCTGAGCGTCATGCCATAGTGGTCGGCCAGAGCATCCAAGCCTTCCCGGAACGCGGCGCTGTCGCTGCCAGTGGGGATGACGAACGCAGTCCGCATGAAGAAGCGGTCCGATTCAGGATCGTTGTACTGGCTCGACTCCTGGATGTTGCCGCCGGAATGAAAGATATGCCCCGAGACCGCCGCGACGATCCCAGGCCGATCCTGACAGGAGAATGCCAGAATATAGCGTCGATCCGGCATCATGCCTCCCCGGGTTGCGCCAGCATCGTCCCCACGGCGCGGATCCTGCGATCGTCGGCGGCGTAGGTGCGGACGCTGGTCCAGTAATGATAGGCCGCCCAGAACCCCGTCAGCGACAGCGCCAGCAGCGCGTAGCGCAGCGACTCCGCATTGCTGTGCAGGTTTCCGACCAGCAGGTCGCTGATCCCGCCGACGACCAGCGGCGCGATCACCAGATTGGCGACATTGGCTGTCAGCAGGCTGATCGCCATACCCTGCGCGCGCATCGAAGCGGGCAGGAAATTGAGCAGCAACGCCATCGTCGGGCCGACATAGAGATAGATCGCCGGCACCACGATCCACAGCATCGCGGTCGCAACGCGCAGCGAATGGGTCCAGTAGATAAGGAAGGAGGGGATGGTCGAACAGAATACGATCCCCGCCAGGAAATAGGCGATCCGCTTGGGCTCGCGCATCTGCGGCATCGCCAGGATGACGCCCGTCGCGATGGTCGCGGCGAGCCCCGCCCACAGATAGATCGTGCCCAGCCGCATCCCGGCCTGCGCCGTCGTCAGGCCATAGGCGCGCTCGAGGAAGGTCTGGGTCCAGTACATCAGCCCCCAGCCCCACAGGCAGATCACCGTCCCCGCCGCGTTGATGTGCCAGGCCGATCGCTGTGACCAGAGATAGCGCAGCGTATCACCCAGTGCGGCGCTCGAGGTGACCGGCTCGATCGCCTCATAGCGCCCGCGCGCGGGCTCGCGCACGGTGAGCAGGATGATCACTCCGAACAGCACGCCGGGCGCACCGAGCGCGATGAAGGCGGCGCGCCAGCTGTGAAAATGGTCGACGATCTGCCCCGCGACGTTTGAGCCCAGCCACGCGCCGAACGGCAGGCCCAAGGCATAGAGGGTGAGCGCGAAGGCCCGCCGGTCACGCGGGAAATAATCGGCGAGCATCGAGGTCGACGGCGGCGTACCGCCCGCCTCGCCGACACCGACGGCAATCCGCGCGAGGAGGAACTGCCAGAAGCTCTGCGTGAGGCCGAGGATCGCCGTCATCATCGACCACAGCACCATCGCAGCGGAGACGATGTTGCGGCGGTTCGATCGATCGGCGAACTGCGAGATCGGAATGCCGACGGTGATGTAGAACAGCGCCAGCGAAACGCCCGTCAGCCAGCCAGCGCCGGTATCGCTCAGGTGGAATTCCAGCCGGATGGGCTCGAGCACGGTCGAGACGACATAGCGATCGGCGATGTTGAGTGCATAGACCAGCCCCAGCACCAGCACGACGTACCAGCGTGTGAAGGCGCTGCGTGGGGTGTTGCGGTCCATGTCGCTCATCTCCCTGGCGGCCCGCTCATGTCTCGCCTGCCGGTCCGGTCGACAGTCGGACCTTCAGGTGGCCGATCGTCGCCCGCCACAATTCGATCAGACCCTCAGCATAGCTGGCGGCGACATAGAGGCGACAAGCCCCGTCATGCTGCGGCGCGATCCAGACCGGCACATGGTGGATCACCGTCGCGACCACCGCACCCGCCGCGCACTGAGGCCCTTCGGCGTCGAACACACCGCTGACGCCGAGCAGGCTCCGCCAGCCGGGGCCGATGAGCGTGGCACGCATCAGCCCGCCACCCATCGGCGTCAGCGCACCCTTGTCACCGATCAAGCTGGCCAATTCGCCCAGACGCCCGGACGCGCCGATCAGCCACCAGCGTGTCGGCTCGACGCGCATCATCGGCACGTCGCCGAACGCAGGCGGCAGCGCACCGGCCCAGAGATCGAGCGCGATCAGGTCGCCGGCCGGCGCCATCTCCACCATGACCGCGTCGTCAATCACGGTAGCGCGTCCCCTCCACGTCGTAGAAAACCGGATCGACCACCGTCACGCGCACGTGCTGGCCGCGCGTCGGCGAGGATGCGATCAGCGCCTCGCTCTGCCGCTCGCGTCCACCGCGCAACAGTCCGAGCGCGACCGCGCCGCCACCGAGCACGCGGCCCGCCGCCGAGGTGACATGCCCGACGGGCGGCGAACCCGCCTTCACTAGCAGCATCGAACCCTCCGGAATCGCCGCATCCGGGGCCACCAGCCCGACCAGCTGCAGGCGATCCGCCGTCGTCAGCGCCGGGCGATCGAGCGCCGAGCGACCGATGAAGCCGCCGCTCTTGCGCAGCATCCGCTCCAGCCGAAGGTCGTGCGGAGTCGTGCGCCCGTCCGCCTCGGCGCCGATCACGATATGCCCCTTTTCGATCCGCAGGAACTCGAGCGCCTCAAGGCCATAGGGACAGCCGCCGCGCCGCCGCGTCTCCCCCTCCAGCGCGTCCCATACCGGCCCGGCGGACATCCCTTCCGCATAGACTTCGAAGGCTCGCTCGCCGCTGTAGCTCGCCGCCAGGATCATCACCGCGACCCCGGCGATCTCGGCTCGCGCCACGCCCATGTGCGCGGGCGGCAGCATCCCGATCAGCGCCTGGAGAATCTCCACCGCGAGTGGCCCAGCCAGCGCGATGCCGGCGAAATGCTCCTGCTGCGCCACCACCGACACTCGAAGCTGCGGCGCGAGCACGCGATGGGCATAGCTCAGATGCGCCTCCATGCGGTCCACACCTCCGGTCGAACTGGTCAGCAGGTAGCGCTGCTCGTCGAGCCGCCACACCGTGCCATCGTCCATCACCATACCGTCTTCGCGCAGCATGAAGGTGTAGCGCCCGCGCCCGACCGCGAGCTTGGCGACCCCCGTCGCGCAGACCATCTCGAGGAAGGCGGCGGCATCGGGGCCGGCCACCGCGAACTTGGCCAGCGTCGACACGTCGACGATCCCGGCGCTGGTCCGCACCGCGCGGGCCTCGCGTAGCGCCGCCTCGTGCAGCGTTTCGCCATTGACCGGGTAGGCGCGCGGGCGGAACCAGTATCCCAGCGGCTGCCACAGCGGATCGTGCCGCTGGTGATGGTCGTGCAGCGCGAGACAGCGGGTCGGCGCGGCATGCCCTCCGCCGTCGGCCCCGGCCAGCGCGCCGAGCGTGATCGGCGTGAAGGGTGGGCGGAAGGTGGTCAGCCCCGCCTCAGGGATCTCGACGCCCGCCACCGCCGCCAGCCGGGCGAGCGCAGCCATGTTGCTGGTCTTGCCCTGATCGGTTGCCATACCGAGCGTGGTGTAGCGCTTGAGATGCTCGACCGAGCGATAGCCTTCACGCCAGGCGAGGTCGACGTCGGCGACAGTGACGTCGTTCTGGAAATCGACAAAGCTGTGCTTGGGATCGGGCAGGTTGGCGGCGCTGGCCGCGATGGGGTGGATCTCGCCGGCCGCCGAGCCGACGCTGGTGACCGCCTGCAGGCTCGCGCCCGGCACGAATGCCTGAAGGTCGGCCCGCCAGTCGAGCTTGCCCCCGGCCTGGCTGTGCAGGTGAACAACCGGCGTGAAGCCGCCCGACATCGCCAGCAGATCCGCGTCGAACCGA
>DATGEV010000045.1:0-7537 GCA_035309885.1 Sphingomonas sp. | reverse complement strand
CGTGGACGACACGACCTCAACGGGCGAGGTTTCGCCGACCACCAACGCGATTGCCGCGATCACCTATGCCGCGACCCAGGGGATCAAGGTTCTCAATCGATCGATGGTGACGTCGGGCGCGGATTCGGGGCTGGTGCAGGCGGTCACCGGCTACGCCGCGGTCAACGGGCTCATCATCAATGCAGCCGGTAATTTCGGCTCGGCCGATCCCGTCGATGCCGTCAACGTGTCGGCGGCCAACCGCCAGAGCTGGCTGTTCGTGGGGGCGATCGATACCACCGGCACCGACATCCACATCGCCAGCTACAGCAACCGCGCCGGCAGCCTTCAGGATCGCTTCGTGGTGGCGCCGGGCGACAATGTCACGGTTCTCGCCGGCGGCAATGGTGCGACCACGGTGATGTCGGGCACCAGTCTCGCCGCGCCGATGGTGACCGGACTTGCCGCCACGATCCTCAGCAAATGGCCGCAGCTCACCGGCGTCGATGTCGGCAACATCATCCTGACGACCGCACAGGATGTCGGTGCACCGGGGGTGGACCCCGTCTACGGCCATGGTCTGATCGATGTGCGGGCGGCGCTTTCGCCAGTCAATCCGATGCTGTCGAACGGGCAGGCACAGAGCCTGGTCGCGCAGTCGACGTTGGTCGTTCCGGCCGCGATCGACAGCCAGGGCATCCAGACGGCACTGTCCCATGTGACCGTGCTCGATGCCTTCGGGCGCGATTTTGAGGGGTCGGTCGCCGGGCGCGTCGCGGCCATCGATCCGGGCCTCAGGGTGCGCGGCCTCGTCCAGCAATATGGGCAGATGCACACCAACAGCGTCGCGGCGAACGGTTTCACTGCGCAGACGAGCTACAATCTGATTTCGGGATGGGCGCCGGCCGACATGCCGCGCGCGTCGCTCAGCAACGCAAGCTTCGACGGGACGATTGGCCGCATCGGGTTCGGCGCGGGCTTCCGCTCGACCACCACCGATCTCGGCACCGCGGCGATGGGGCTGGCGCCGCCGACCGACGCATTTCTCGCTTATGCCCCGCAAGCCGGCACGAGCGTGTCGGCCAGCCTTGCCATGACCGGCGGCCGGATCGAACTCAGCGCTGTCCGCGGGGGCGACCGATTGAGCTCGGCAACCGGGATGGCGATCGGCTGGCGCGGAGCGCAGGGCGGCGTGCGACTGGTCGAGGTGATCGAGCATGGCAGCGTACTCGGCGCTCCGGCAAGCGGCGCGCTGGCACTGGGGCGCGGCGCCAGCAGCATCGCGCTCGAAGGGGATCGCTCGTTCGGGCTCGGCTTCGGCTGGAGCCTGGGGGCGCACGGCTCGGTGGGGATGACCCGGCTGCTGCGTTCGCAGGCCTCGCTGGTGACGAGCGCGTCGGTACTGCTCGCCACCCGCTTCGGGATGACGCTCACCGGTCCGGTCGGGCCGGGGCAGATCAGCTTCGGCGTCGACCAGCCGCTCACGGTCGAGCGGGGCGAGGCGACGCTGCGGGTCGGCGGGGGCTATGATCTGGAGAGCCGGAGCCTCGTCTATGACGATCGCCGCGTCTCGCTCGACGGCCGGCGGCGGCTCGAGATTTCTGGGGGCTATTCAGTCCCGACCACCCTCGGGCCGGTTCGTTTTGCGGCGCTGCGCGACATGATGCTGGGCGATACCGCTGCGCTGCTGTCCTTTTCCTCGAACTGGTGAGGCGCGAGCGAAGCGCCGCCGAGCGATGTCCGGCGGCGCTCCTGTGTCAAAGGCCAGTATGGCCGGTCGCGTCGCCGGTCACCGATCCATTTGCCGATCCGGCGACACCGCCCTGAACCGGGCTGGTCAGCGACCCGGCCTTGCTCTGCGCGGAGCCGGCCGCGTTGCTCACGGCGCCATCGGCGCGGTTCGCGCCGTTGGACGCGGTGGTGCGGACCCGGTTCCCAGCCTGGCCTGCCCGGTCGCGGACGGTGCTGGCGGTCGTCGTGGCGCGGTCGCGGGCGGAGCTCACCGTCGAACTGGCGGTGTCGCGCGTCTGGCTCGCCGCCGCAGTGCCGGCATTGCGCGCCGTGTCGACTCCCTGGCGGGCTGCACCGGCCAGCTGATCGGTGCCGAGCGTCTGCGCGCTCAGGCTCGCCGATTTGTCGACGCTGCCGCTGCCCGAAGCCGCGGCGTTGCCCGCGAGCGGCGAGCCTGCCGGACCAGCGAGGCCCGCAGTGGCCTGGGTCGCGCCCGATACCGTCCCGGCTAGGCCGGCATCGGCATTCGCATTGCCCGAGCGCGCGTTCACCGACTTGTTGGCATGCGCGTTGGCCGAACCGCTGACACTGTTGCTGAGACTGCCCGTCGCCGAACCGAGCGAGCCAGCGCTGCCGGCGAGATTGCCTGCGCCGGACAGCGCACCCGACGCCATGCCGCCAACATTGCCAAGGCCGCCGACGGCGCCGCCAAGGCCGCCACCGCCTCCGAGCAACTGAGCGCTCGCCGGGGCCATCGTCAGGCACGCCGAAGCTGCCGCGACGAGGAGGCGGGTGCGGATGTCGATCCGTTTCGTCATGGTCTCTCTCCTTCTTCGCCGGGCGGCTTGCCCGGCCTGCAGGAAGGGAACGATGGTGCCGTCCGGATTCATCCCGGCTGCCGGATTATTTGAGCCCGACTGCCCGCGGTGGCGTCGCGCAGTCGCCGCAGACGATGCCATGGCCGAGCTTCAGCGCGGGCTTGGCGACGGCGGCCAGATCGGCCAGCGCCTGGCTGGGATCTTTCGCCGCAGCAAGCGTCAGGCTGGCCGCCACCAGAGGGGCTGCGAACGACGTGCCGCGCAGGGATTCCCAGCGGCCCCCCGGCACCGCGCCGGCCATATCGGCGCCCGGCGCGGCGAAATCGAGGTGGCTGGCATGGCCGGCCTCGATCAATTGCCGGCCCCGCGCATCGACCCCGGTGACGGCGACGACGCCCGGATAGGAAGCAGGATAGAGCGGAGGCGCGGCCGGCCCGTCATTGCCCACCGCCGCCACGACCAGCACGCCCTTGGCTTGGAGCGCCCGCACGCCGGCGGCGAGCAACGGGTTGTCGGCTCCCACCAAGCTGATGTTGACGACGCGGACCCCGCGCGATGCCAGCCAGCCCATCGCGCGGACGATTGCCTCGGCGGACCCGTTGGCTTCCGATCCCCCGTAGACATCGGCGGCCAGCAGGCTCCCGCCCGGCACGACGCCATGAAACGCTCCCGCCCGGCCGACCATCAGCGAGGCCACCGCCGTTCCATGGCCGCTCGGCTTGACCGCGCCGGCAAAGCCGCGTTGCTCGATCGATGCATCGGCAAAGGCGGGGTGGGCGCCGACGCCACCGTCGATCAGCCCCATCAAGGGGGCGCTCGCCTCCCCGCCTGCCCTCCGGCCCGTCGCCGGCTGGAGTGCCGCGAACGCCGGCTCATAGACATGGTTGAGCGCGAAATGGCCCTGCGGGTCGATCGCGCGCAACTGATCGATCGCGGTGCGGGCGGGCAGGCCCCCGGGCGACGCCAGCACGACGATTTGCAGGCCTAGGGCTTCGACCGGCTCGCGGCGCTTGATCGTGAAACCCTGCTGTTCGGCCTGAGCGAGCAGCGCGGGCGAGGGATCGGTGACGAGGATCTCGTCGCGGCGGATCGGGTTGCCGTCGGCGTCGCGATCCAGCACTGTCCGATTGTCGTGGATCAGCGCGCGCAGCCGTTCTCGGCGCGACGACAGCAGATCGCCCGGCGACAGCGCGCGGAGCGTGCCGCCCACGCTGTCGAGCCCGTTTGCGAGGCCGCCCGTGCCCAGCGACGGCTGCATCGAATTGCCCTGGCCGAGCAGGCCACCCGTCAGCGCGCCTGTCGGCAGCGAGCCGAGGCTGCCGCGCGGCAACAGCTGCGCCGTCGCCGGCACCGTTATGACCGTCCATGCGACGATCATCGCCACGATCCGCCCGTGTCGCATCATCCGTCTTTCCTTTCCCGTCCATCCGATGGATGAAACGCTGCACGGACGTCGTTTCATCCGCATGGGGAAGAGGCAAGCCATTGGACGATTTCGAGGCCGCGCTGTCTGCGCTGCTGCCGCGTCTGCGTCGCTTCGCGCATGGGCTGGCGCACAACCCGGCCGATGCCGACGATCTGACGCAGGCGACGCTGGAACGCGCGCTCAAGGCCCGGTGGCAATGGCAGGCGGGGACCAGCCTCGATGCCTGGGCCTATCGGATCATGCGCAACCTCTGGATCGACACGGCGCGCAGCCGCCAGCGTCGCGACCAGGTGCTGGCGCCGGCCGAACTGGGCGAGAGTGTCGGCGTCGCGCCCGAGGCGGAGGGCAAGGCCGAGCTCCATTTCCTGATGCGTGCGCTCGACAGGCTGCCCGACGAGCAGCGCGAGGCGGTGGCGCTGGTGATGATCGAAGGGCTCGCCTATCGCGAGGCGGCGGATGTGCTCGACGTGCCGATCGGCACGCTGACCAGCCGGCTGGTGCGCGGGCGGCAGGCGCTGATCGAGATGCTGGAGGGTTGAGCGATGGATGAGGCCCGGATCATCGCCTGGATCGATGGCGAGCTGGATGGCGAGGCGGCGGCTGAAGTGGCGGCTGCGGTCGCCGCTGACCCAGCGCTGGCGGCGCAGGCCGAGGCGCATCGCCGGATGAAGGCGCGCTTCGCGGCGGCCTTCGATCCGATCGTCACCGCACCGGTCGCGCGGCCCGGGCCGCCCCCCGCATCGGTCGTCTCGCTGGCGGCGGTGCGCGCAGCCCGCGCGATGGAGGCGCCGAAGCGCAAGAGCTGGGCGATCCCGGGCGCGATCGCGGCGAGCCTGCTGGTCGGTGTCCTGCTCGGCCATCAATGGTCGCCGGGGGGCGGCGGTATCGCCGATCGGGACGGGACTTTGGCCTTGGCCCCGTCCGTGTCGCACGCGCTCGACGGCCAGCTGGCGGGCGAAGCCGGCGCCGTCCGCGTGGCGCTCAGCTTCCGTGATCATCAGGGCGACTATTGCCGCAGCTTTGCCGGGCAGCATCTCGCAGGCGTCGCCTGCCGCGCGGGGAGCGGTTGGCAGCTGCGGACAGCCGCGCCGGGCGCACCGTCGCAGGGCGACTATCGCATGGCCGGAAGCGATGCAGCGACCGCCGCGGCGATCGCTGCGATGATCGAGGGCGACCCGCTCGATGCAGCACAGGAGCGCAGCGCCCGCAGCGCGGGCTGGCGACTCAAGACGAACTAGGGCTGCAACGGCTGGAACATCACCAGCGCGTCGACATCGCCAAGCGACGGGTGGTGGAAGGCAAGAGGGAGTCGCCCGACGATGGCGAAACCTAGGCTTTGCCATAGCCTGACCGCCCGCTCGTTGGTGCTGACCACGAAGTTGAACTGCATCGCGTGATAGCCCTCGGACCGGGCCTGTTCCAGCGAATGCTCGCACATCCGGCGGGCCACGCCCCTTCCAACCACCGCCATATGCGTCATGTAACCGCAGTTGCAGACATGGCTGCCGCCGCCGGGCTGGTTGGCACGCAGATAATAGGTGCCGAGGATGCGTCCCTCTTCCTCCGCGACAAAGGTCGTCCGGTCCGCCCCCAGCCAATAGGCGAGGGCATCCGCCTCGGTCATGTCGCGCGGCAAGGCATAGGTCTCGCCGGCGCGGATCGTCGGCTCGAGGATGGACCAGAGGGCGGCCTCGTCACCCGGGTGGGCGGGGCGGATCAGCACAGGCGTTCTCTCCTCGTTCAGGCGGCTAGAGCAGCGGCCCCACCAGCCGGGCGATATTCTCCAGCAGCTTGCGGGGGGCGGAGCGGCGGCGCCACTGGTCGATATCGAGCGGGTCGCTGTGCTCCAGATAGCCGCGTTGCAGCGCCGTGACCGCCGCGAGCGAATCCGGATCGAGCAGCAGCAGGCTGACCTCGTCGTTGAGCTGGAAGGAGCGCAGGTCGACGTTGCTCGATCCGATGATCGCGAGCGACTGGTCAAAGCTGACATTCTTGGCGTGCAGCAACTCGTCGCGGAACAGGTGGATGCGGACGCCTGCGCGCAGCAGGTCGTCATAATAGGAGGACTGGGCGAGATTGACGAGCGGCTGGTCGACCACCGCCGACACGATCAGGTCGATGGTGACACCCCGCGCAACGGCGGTGCGCATCGCGCCCCGAACATCCTCGTCGGGAATGAAATAGGGGGTCGCGATCATCACGCGGTCGCGGGCCTGGTGGAGCTGCCAGACGAGCAGCGTCTCGAAGCCCTCCAGCGGATATTCGGGGCCGCTGGGCAGAAGCTGCGCGCAGGCCGTTCCTGTCGCCTGCGGGATCACGAGATCGTCGACCGGCATCGTCTCGGTCTCGAGATACCAGTCGGCGCGGACCACGGCTTCCATCTCGGCCACGACCGGGCCGGTGACGCGGGCCACCAGCTCGCGGTTGACCACGCCGGGCCGGAAATCACGTGCGACGATGTTCTGCGATCCGGCGAAGCCGATGGTGCCGTCGATCACGAACAGCTTGCGGTGGTTGCGCATGTCGCGCCGGGTGCGCCCGCGCAGGATGCGGAATGGCAGTGCCTCGCGTACCTCGACGCCGGCGCTGCGCAAGGCGCGCGTCGTCTTGCGGATCCATTGATAGGAACCGACCGGATCGATCATGACTTGGCAGATCACGCCGCGGGCCACTGCGCGGCGGAGCGCTGCGATGACCTTCGCTCCGGTGGCATCGTTGGCGAAGATATAGACCAGCAGCCGGACGTGGTGGCGCGCGGCATCGATGTCGGCGACGAGCCGGTCGATCACCGCATCATAGTCGTCGATCAACTCGATGCGGTTGCCGGTGACGGCAGGCAGACGCCCCAGCCCCCGTGCCAGCGCCGTGATCGCCTCGGCGTCGTGGGGGCGGGATGGAGCGGTCGCCTGCAATCGGGTTGTGGTGGCGTCGAAGAAGGGCCTCAGCGTGCGGAAGCGCGCCACCCGCCACGCCGGGAAGCGCGGACGGCCGATGGCGAGGAACAGCAGCAGGCCCGGCACCGGCAGGAAGAAGATGAGCAGCAGCCAGCCGCGCGATGCGGCAGGTGTTCGCCGCAGCGGCACCACCACCAGCGCGCCCAGCCGGATGATCCACTCGATCGCATAATAGGCGGTCTCGAAGCTCATTCCCGGCCGTAGCTGCGGAAGAGCGCGACGGGTGGACGGCTGACCGAGCGCCATCGCGGTGCAGGGCGCCGATGGTGGCGCACCGACGTACAGAGGCTCGTCGCGGGATCGGCGTGCATGGCCCCACTATGACGCCCGTGCCCGAGCGCGCCAAGCCGGAACGGGGCTGTCCCGATCCTGTCTGTCTGGCGGGGTGTGGCCGCGCGCGCCTACACCGCGGAGGGCCCCCTCTAACAACGGGCGCGTGTCGTCCCCATATGGAGGCGGCTCGGGGTGCGGGGAATCCTCCCTCCAAAGGAGCGCGACGTGACGAAACGAAACCTCATCGGTGCGGTGTTGGGCTTGGCCTTGATGGCGGCTCCAGCGGTTGCGCAGCGTGGTGGTGGTGGTGGTGGCTTCCACGGTGGCGGCGGCGGGGGTTTCCATGGCGGCGGTGG
>DATGEV010000044.1:0-2461 GCA_035309885.1 Sphingomonas sp. | reverse complement strand
CGATCGCACTTCCGCATGACGCTGGCGCAGGCGTTCAACTCGCTCGGCGTGGTGCTGGGCGTCCATCTCGGCGGCCGGCTGATGCTGTCGGCGGACATCTTCAAGAATGGCGGCGCGACGATCGCCGATGAGGCGTCACGCACGGCGGGTCTGGCCGCGGTCAACCACGCCTTTCTCTCGATCGCGGCGTTCCTGGTCGCGCTGATGGCGCTGATCTACGTGATGCGTCACCGCATTGAGCGCGCCGTGCCGCACGCAGGCGAAGCAGGCCTGCCGGCCGAGAATGTGTCGCCGCTGGCTGCGTTGCGGTCGGGCTGGGCGGTGGCCGGGGCGGTCGCCATCTTCCTCTATGTTGGCTCCGAAGTCGCGATCAGCTCGGTGATGATCAACTTCCTGAACCGGCCGGAAGTGCTGGGCGTCGGTCTTGCGGTCGCCAGCGGCATGCTCGCCAATTATTATTGGGGTGGCGCGCTGGTCGGCCGTTTCGTTGGCAGCGCGCTGCTGACGGTGGTGTCCGCGCCGATTCTGCTCGTGATCATGGTGGCGATGGCGGGGCTGCTCTCGCTCGCGGCATTCACGCTCACCGGTCCGGCAGCGGCGTACTGCGCGCTGGGCGTCGGGCTGTTCAACTCAATCATGTTTCCGACGATCTTCTCGCTCACCTTCCAGCGTTCGTCGGCGTCGAGCTCGGCGACGTCGGGGTTGCTCTGCGTGGCGATCGTCGGCGGCGCGGTGCTGCCGTGGATCGCGGGCTTCATCGCCGACAAGACCGGCAGCTTCGGCCATGCTTTCATCGTGCCGGTGATCGGCTATGCGGGCATCCTGATCTTCGCGCTCACCGCCGCGCGCGTGAAGGGCGTCGACAAGAGCCCGGTGGCGATGGCCGCCGGCCACTGATCGGACGGGTTGTCACGGCAGATGCTCGGGCTGTTGAACACTACGCCGCTACGCGCCTTCGCGTCCAACAGCCCGGAGGTACACCAGTGAGCACGACCGACACGCCCCTCTTCGCCGGTGTCGAGATGGGGGGCACCAAGTGCGTGTGCGTGCTCGCCGCCGGCCCAGACCGGCTGCTGGCCGAGGAGCGCGTGCCGACCACGGATCCGGCCGAGACGCTGGCGGCGATCGAGGCGGCGCTCGATCGCTGGCAGGCCGAGCATGGCTTCGCCGCGCTCGGCCTCGCCTGCTTCGGCCCGATCGAGCTGCGCCGCACGGCCGCCGACTACGGCCACATCACCGCCACCACCAAGCCGGGCTGGGCGAACACCGATGTCGCGCCGCGTCTCGGCCGCCGCTATGGCGTGCCGACCGCGATCGATACCGACGTATCGGGCGCCGCGCTGTCCGAGGGACGCTGGGGCGGCGCGCGCGGGCTTTCCACCTACAGTTACATCACCGTCGGGACGGGCGTGGGCGCGGGGATTATCGTCCGCGGCCGCCCGGTGATGGGGATCGGCCATGCCGAAGCGGGCCATGTCCGCGTGCCGCGCTTCCCCGGCGACGACTGGGCGGGCGCCTGCACCTATCATGGTGATTGCGTCGAGGGCCTTGCCTCGGGCTTCGCGATCGAGCGGCGTATCGGGCAGAGTGGCGCGGAGCTGGGCACGGATCATCCGGTGTGGCCGATGGTCGCCCACGCGCTCGCCGGGCTCTGCCATAATCTGGTGATGACCGTCGTGCCCGAGCGGATCCTGATCGGCGGCGGCGTTGCCATGCGCCAGCCGCAGCTTCTCCCGATGGTGCGGCGGATGCTGGTCGAGAGCCTCGCCGGCTACGGCGACGCGTCGGCGATTGCCGAACGGATCGACGAGTATGTCACTGTGCCGGCGCTCGGCGATCAGGCGGGGCCGCTCGGCGCGATCGCGCTGGCGATGGACGCGCTCGCCGTCGCCTGACGGATCAGGCCGCCCGCACGGCGCCTTCCACCCACGGCGTCTCGACATGCATCTTCGTCTCGTGCGCGGCGATGGCGGCGTCGAGCTCCAGCGTGATGCCGATCTCGTCGAGGCCCTTCAGCAGGCAATCCTTGCGGAAGGCGTCGATCTCGAAGCGGAAGCGATCCTGATAGGGGGTCGTCACCGTCTGGGCGTCGAGATCGATGCTGATCGGATGTTCCTTCGCCACCTCCAGCAGCCGGTCGACCTGTTCCTGCGGCAGCACCACCGTCAGGATGCCGTTCTTGAAGGCGTTGCTGGCGTGGATGTCGGAGAAGCCCGGTGCGATCACGGCGCGGATTCCCATGTCCGCCATCGCCCAGGCCGCGTGCTCGCGCGATGAGCCGCAGCCATAATTGTCGCCCGCAATCAGGATCGGGGCGTCCTGATAGCGTTCGTCGTCGAACACATTGCCGGGCTCGGCGCGGATCGTCTCGAAGGCGCCCTTGCCGAGGCCCTCGCGCGTCACGGTCTTGAGCCAGTGGGCGGGGATGATGATGTCGGTATCGATGTTCGGGCGGCCGAGC
>DATGEV010000043.1:0-3790 GCA_035309885.1 Sphingomonas sp. | reverse complement strand
TGAAGTCCATGCCGCCGCCGAGGCCGCTCGCGCCATGAGCCGCAACGCCGTCGAGACCGTGATGGGCGCGGTGGTGCTGGTGGTCGCCGCGGTGTTCCTGTTCTTCGCCTACAGCACGACCAAGGTCACCGCGAGCGGCGGCAACGTCTATACCGCGCAGTTCTCGCGCGTCGACGGCATCCGCGACGGCACCGACGTGCGCATCAACGGCATCAAGGTGGGCTCGGTGGTGTCGCTGACGCTGGATCCCAAGACCTTCTATGCGCTGGTGCGCCTGGGCGTCGATGCCAACATCAAGCTCAGCACGGATTCGGTGGCGAGCATCAAGCTCAGCGGGTTGCTCGGCGACAAGTTCGTGGACATCGAGCCCGGCAACGAGGACGCCGTCATCGCGCCGGGCGGCAAGATCGAGCACACGCAGGCGCCGTTCGATCTGGAGAACGCGGTGGGCCAGATCATCTTCGGCCAGACCAAGAAGGAGACCGGCGGCAGCAAGGACACCGGCGGCGGGGCGCCGGCTCCCGCGCCGGGCTCGCAAGGCGGCAATGCCCCGGCGCCGCAGTAACACCGCGGTCCCCGGCGAGCGCGTCGTCGAGCAGCGCTGGGATCCCGGCCGCTATCGGGAGAACGCCGGCTTCGTCGCGGTGCTGGGCGAGCCGCTCCTCGACCTGCTGGCGCCCAAGCCGGGCGAGCGCATCCTGGATCTCGGCTGCGGCGACGGCGCGCTCACCCGGAAGATCGCGGCGGTGGCGCGCGTGGTCGCGGTCGACGCCAGCGCCGACCAGGTGCAGGCCGCGCGCGCCCGCGGGCTCGACGCGCATGTGATGGACGGCACCCGGCTCGGCTTCGAGCGCGAGTTCGACGCGGTCTTCTCCAACGCCGCGCTGCACTGGATGCTCGATGCCTCGGCAGTGGCCAAGGGCGTGTACCGCGCGCTCAAGCCCGACGGGCGCTTCGTCGGCGAGATGGGCGGAGAGGGCAATCTCGCCACGCTGCGCGCCGCGCTCCATGCTGAGCTTGCCGAGCGTGGCTATTCGATGCCGGGCGGCGATCCGCAATGGTATGCCTGCCCGCCGGAGTTCATCACCGTCTATCAGGCGGTCGGCTTCGTCGATGTCGAGGCGCGGCTGATCCCGCGTCCCACGCTGCTGCCCGCCGGTGTCGCCGGCTGGCTCAAGACCTTCCGCACCGGCTTCCTCGATGCCGCCGGTGTTCCCGACGAGGAGCAGGCCGACGTCGCGCACGCCGTCGAACGCCGCCTCGAACCCGTGTTCCGCCAGCCCGACGGGAGCTGGCTCGCCGATTATGTTCGCCTCCGCTTTTCCATGAGGAAGCCTCACTGATGCGTTATCTCCCCCTCCAGCCCGCCGACCGGCAGGCGATGCTGGGCGTGATCGGCGCCGGCTCGGTCGACGACCTGTTCGTCGACGTGCCCGCCGCCGCGCGCCTGTCCGGCCCCGTTCACGGCCTGCCGATGCACCAGACCGAGCAGCAGGTGGAGCGCCAGCTCACCAAGCTCGCCCGGATGAATCAGGCGGCGGGCGACCAGCCCTTTTTCCTCGGCGCCGGCGCCTACAAGCATCACGTCCCCGCGAGCGTCGATCACATCATCCAGCGCGGCGAGTTCCTGACCAGCTACACGCCCTACCAGCCCGAGATCGCGCAGGGCACGCTTCAGGCGCTGTTCGAGTTCCAGACGCAGGTCGCGCGCCTGTTCGGCTGCGACGTTGCCAACGCCTCCATGTATGACGGCTCGACCGCCTGCTGGGAGGCGATCGTGATGGCGCGCCGCATCACCAAGCGCGGCAAGGCGATCCTCTCGGGCGGCCTGCACCCGCATTATGTCTCGGTCTGCACGACGATGGCGAAGTTCACCGGCGACGTGCTGGAAACCTCGACCCCGCGCCTCGACGGCACCGCCGAGATGGAGATGGCCCGCCTGATCGCCGCCATCGACAGCGAGACGAGCTGCGTTGTCGTCCAGAACCCCGGCATCCTCGGCCGCGTCGCCGATCTCTCGGAGCTGGCGGCGGCCTGCCACGCCAAGGGCGCGCTGCTGATCGCGGTGGTGACGGAGCCGGTGTCGCTCGGCCTCATCAAGTCGCCGGGCGAGATGGGCGCGGATATCGTCGTGGGTGAGGGCCAGTCGCTCGGCGTCGGCCTCAACTTCGGCGGGCCGTATGTCGGCCTGTTCGCCTGCTCGGACAAGCATGTGCGCCAGATGCCGGGGCGTCTGGCCGGTGAGACGGTGGACGCGGACGGCCAGCGCGGCTTCGTGCTGACGCTCTCCACCCGCGAGCAGCATATCCGCCGCGAGAAGGCGACGTCGAACATCTGCACCAACTCAGGCCTCTGCGCGCTGGCGTTCACTGCGCACATGACGCTGCTGGGCGAGAAGGGCGTGCGTCAGCTTGCCGAACTCAACCATGCGCTTGCCGTCGATGCCGCCGACACGCTGGCCAAGGTGCCGGGCGTCGAGGTGATGGACGGGGCGTTCTTCAACGAGTTCACGTTGACGCTGTCCAAGCCCGCCCGTCCGGTGGTGCAGGAGATGGCGCGTAAGGGCGTGCTGGGAGGCGTGTCGCTCGGCCGGCTCTATCCGGGCGTGAAGGAGCTTGAGAACGGGCTGGTCGTCGCCGTGACCGAGACGACCACCAAGGAAGATGTTGCCGCTCTGGCGGGTGCGCTCGAGGAGGCGCTGGCATGACGATCAATCAGTCCGGATGGCGCCCGGAAGCGCCTGTCGCCGGTGGCCTCGATGCCGCCCCCACCTTCACCGGCAACAAGGCGCTGATGCTCGAAGAGCCGCTGTTGTTCGAGATCGGCGGCAGTGACCGCACGGGCGTCGACCTGCCGGATGCGCCCAAGGTGAAGAGCCGTCTCGCCGGCCTCGAGCGCCTGAAGCCGATCGGCCTGCCGGGCCTCACCGAGCCGGAGGCGGTGCGCCATTACACGCGCCTCAGCCGCCAGAATTATGCGATCGACCTCGGCCTGTTCCCGCTCGGCTCGTGCACGATGAAGCATAATCCGCGCTTGAACGAGAAGATGGCGCGCCTGCCGGGCTTCGCGGACCTGCACCCGCTGACGCCCATCGACGGCACGCAGGGCGCTCTGGCGCTGATCCATCTCGTCGGCGAGTGGCTCAAGACGCTGACCGGCATGCCCGGCATCGCGATGAGCCCCAAGGCGGGTGCGCATGGCGAGCTGTGCGGCCTGCTGGCGATCCGCGCCGCGCATGAGGCCAAGGGCGATGCGCGCAAGACCATCCTCGTACCCGAGAGCGCGCACGGCACCAACCCCGCCACCGCCGCCTTCGCCGGCTATGCGGTGGAATCGATCCCGGCCACCAGGGAAGGCCGCGTCGATGTGGACGCGCTCAAGGCCAAGCTCGGCCCGGATGTCGCCGGCGTGATGATCACCAACCCGAACACCTGCGGTCTGTTCGAGCCGGACATGATCGAGATCGGCAAGGCGGTCCACGCGGTCGGCGCCTATCTCTATTGCGACGGCGCCAACTTCAACGCGATCGTTGGCAAGGTCCGCCCCGGCGACCTCGGCGTCGATGCGATGCACATCAACCTGCACAAGACCTTCTCGACGCCGCATGGCGGTGGCGGTCCGGGTTCGGGTCCGGTGGTGTTCTCCGAAGCTCTGGCGCCCTACGCGCCACTGCCCTTCGTCGAGCAGCATGGCGACCGCTTCGTCCTCGTCGAGGAGGAGACGGTGGCCGAGGAGCATCATGAGAGCGCCTTCGGCCGCATGGTTGCCTTCCACGGCCAGATGGGCATGT
>DATGEV010000042.1:0-2309 GCA_035309885.1 Sphingomonas sp. | reverse complement strand
AGGGTGACAGGCTGATCGCACCAAGCAGCGCGGGCCCGATCTCGGCAGGCCAGGCCAGCTCGACATGGCCATCAGCGAAGCGCCGCGTCAGCCGATCGAGCACCGAACGTGCGTCAGCGTCAGAACCTGCCTCGCGCAATTGCCCGGCGGCGCGATCGAACAGCGCATCGAGATGGACTCCCCGTTCCTGCTCGAGCCAGTCGCGATTGGCATATTTCGTCTCCACCGCTGCGCGCATCTGTGCGAGGTCGGCGAGCCAGGGATCGGGCGACCAGTCCTGCGCGAGGGCCGACGATGCCAACAGCAACGTGCCGCACAGCCAGGCTGTCGCGCCACGGAGCATGGTCACGCCGGCTGGCCGTCGCGATCGATCAGCACCTCGCGGCGGCCGACATGATCGGGCGCGCCGACCTTGCCCTCCTTCTCCATCCGCTCGATCAGCCGCGCGGCCGAGTTGTAGCCGATGCGGAGCTGGCGCTGGACGTAGCTGGTCGAGGCCTTCTGCGATTCCGCCACCACTTGCACCGCCTTGCGATAGAGCGCGGCATCGGGGGAATCATCGTCCTCCGGCGCGCCGTCCAATGCGAATCCGCCATCCTCGGGCTCCTCGGTCACCGCCGAGATATAGTCGGGCGTGCCCTGCCCGCGCCAATGATCGGCGATGGCGCGGACCTCCTCGTCGCTGACGAAGGGCCCGTGGACGCGCGCGATCTGCTTGCCCCCGGGCATGTAGAGCATGTCGCCCTTGCCCAAGAGCTGTTCGGCGCCCTGCTCGCCGAGGATGGTGCGGGAATCGATCTTGGAGGTGACCGAGAAGCTGATGCGGGTCGGCAGGTTGGCCTTGATGACGCCGGTGATGACGTCGACCGAGGGACGCTGCGTCGCCATGATGAGGTGGATACCCGCCGCGCGCGCCTTTTGCGCCAAGCGCTGGATCAGGAATTCGACCTCCTTGCCCGCGGTCATCATCAGGTCGGCGAGCTCGTCGACGATCACCACGATCTGCGGCAGCGTCTCGAAGTCGAGCTCCTCCTCCTCGTAGACCGGATGGCCCGAATCGGCGTCGTAGCCGGTCTGGACGCGGCGCCCGAGGCGCTGGCCCTTGGACTTGGCGACCTTCACCTTCTCGTTGAACGAGGCGAGGCTGCGCACGCCCACCGACGCCATCATGCGATAGCGTTCCTCCATCTGCTCGACCGCCCATTTGAGCGCCCGCACCGCCTTGGCAGGCTCGGTCACGACGGGTGAAAGCAGGTGGGGAATGTCGTCATAGATGCTGAGCTCGAGCATCTTGGGATCGATCATGATCATCCGGCACTGCTTGGGATTGAGCCGGTAAAGCAGCGAGGCGATCATCGCATTGAGCCCCACCGATTTGCCCGAGCCGGTGGTGCCGGCGACGAGCAAATGCGGCATGGGTGCCAAATCGGCGACTACGGGGTCGCCGAAGATGTTCTTGCCGAGCACGATGGGCAGCTGGGCGGTGCCGTCCTCGAACGCTTGGGATGCGATCAGTTCGGACAGCAGCACCGATTCGCGCTTGGCGTTGGGCAGCTCGATGCCGATCACGGTGCGCGTTGGGATGGTAGCGACGCGCGCCGAGAGCGCCGACATGTTGCGCGCAATGTCGTCGGCGAGCGCGATGACGCGGCTCGCTTTGATGCCGGGCGCGGGTTCGAGCTCGTACATGGTGACGACCGGACCAGGGCGCACCGCGACGATGCTGCCCTTGACGTGAAAGTCGTCCAGCACGGTTTCGAGCAGTCGCGCATTGCGCTCGAGACTGGCCTTGTCGACCGCCTGCCCCTGCGAGGGCGGCACCGGCGCCAGCAGATCAAGCGAGGGCAGCACATATTCGTCGCGCAGATCGAGCGAGGCCTGGCGGTTGCCATCGTTGCGCCGCGCCGTGGCGGCGGAGGTCTGGCGGTCGGCAATGACGGGGCGCGAGGGCGCGCGCGGTTCCTCGCGGACGGGGGGCGCTTCGTCCGGTTCCTCGTCTTCCTCGTCGTCGTAGAACGGATCGGCATCGCGCGCCGCGCCGCGCGTTCGGGTGCTGCGCGCGCTCGTCTTGCGTGCCGCGCCGCGGCCCCAGCGGGCCAGCCAGGCACGCTCGTCCGCCTCCAGCCCGATCGCGACCAGCCAAAGCCAGAGGCCGAGCCCGGCGCCTAAGATCATCAGGCCCGTATGCAGCGGCGCCACGATCCCCGATGCAGGGATCAGCGCCAGCCCGGCGTCGATCGCTTCGGCACCCAGGAAGCCGAGGCCGCCACCCCAGCCCGCGGGCAGAGAGAGATTGGCGCCCTCGCGGA
>DATGEV010000041.1:0-4786 GCA_035309885.1 Sphingomonas sp. | reverse complement strand
GGCCGAGCCCCGCCTTGGCGAGCTCCTCAGGCGGCAGCGGGCGATCCGACGCGCCGAAATCGACCTTGCCCGCCTTGATCAGGTCGACACCGGCCCCCGAGCCGATCGACTGATAGTTGATCTTCGTGCCGCCGCTGATGTGGAAATCCGCCATATAGTCGGCGGTCCAGCGCGACAGGATCGGGTGGACGAAGGTCGAGCCCGCCCCGTTGACGACGATCGGCGGCGGTGGTGTGGCAGCGGCCAGGGCCAGCCCCGCCAGCATGATTCCAATGGCGCAGATCCTCTTGCCGAGTCCCATCACACCCTCCCTTCGCCCCGATCCGCCCGACCGACTCATCCGAAACTTCGGCGATTATGGAACATTCGCCCGAACAAGCGAAATTCAATTCGGGACTTCCATGTATTCCGAAGTTTGAAGCTTCATGTGCTGCGGAGCATCCGATCACGCCATTTGCAGCATTGCGGCTGACGCCGCATAACCGACCGACAACAGGAGGATGCGCCCCATGAAGACCATGCTTGCCGCGACAGCGGCACTGTCGGCCCTGCTCGTTTCTCCCACGCTCGCAGCGCCTACGTCCGCGTCGACCGCCGCCGTCGCCGATCCCGGCCGACCGGCGACCGACACCGCGCTCGACGCCTCGCGCCACCCGGCCGAGATGGTCGCCTTCTCGCGCGTGAAGGCGGGCGACAAGGTGATGGATGTGTGGCCGGGCAAGGGTTACTGGACGCGGCTCTTCTCGACGACGGTGGGCGCGAAGGGCAAGGTCTATGCCTATGTCCCGGCCGAGATCGCCGGCTTCAAGTCCGATCCCGTGGCGATCGCCAAGGCCGTCGCCGCCGAACCCGGCCGCGGCAATGTCGATGAATTCTCCGATCCGCTTGCAGCACCGCCGCCGGCCAAGTTCCAGGGCACGCTCGACGTGGTGTGGACGTTCGAGAATTATCACGACTTCCACGATAGCTTCATGAACGGCGCCGACGTCGACGCCTTCAACCGCGCCGTGTTCACGTTGCTCAAGCCCGGCGGCTATTATGTCGTGGTGGATCATGCGGCCGCCGCCGGATCGGGCCTGTCGCACACCGAGGATCTGCACCGCATCGATCCCGCCACGATCAAGGCCGAGGTGGAGAAGGCCGGCTTCGTGCTCGATGCCGAGAGCAAGGTGCTCGCCAACCCCGCCGATCCCCGTACCGCCAAGGTCTTCGACCCCGCGATCCGCGGCAACACCGATCGCGTCGCCTATCGCTTCCGCAAGCCGCTCCACTAGGGACGGGCACGACTCCGACGGGGAGAAATCCCTGTCGGATCGCGGCGCGAGCGGGCATAGGCCGGCCCCACCCGCAACACCGGCAAGGATCCGCCATGGGCGACGAAGACTATATCTATGACGAGGCCACTGGCGAATGGGTCAGCCCGTCCGCCGCCACCCCTACTCCGGCTGGTGGCGAGGTCGAGGTCCGCGATGCGGTGGGCAATCTGCTGGCCGACGGCGACAGCGTGACGCTGATCAAGGATCTGAAGGTGAAGGGCGCCAACCAGACGCTCAAGCGCGGCACGCTCATCAAGTCGATCCGCCTGACCGGTGACGCGCAGGAGATCGATTGCCGCTTCGAGGGCATCAAGGGCCTCGTGCTCCGCGCGGAGTTCGTAAAGAAGCGCTGAGCCCCGTTGCCGGGTTGGGACGAACCCGCCCGCCCCGGCTTGCCCAGCGACGGCATCCGGATTATAGGGACAGTGCCTTCTCGACATTGGAAACACTGCCGAGGCTGGTCCCAGACGGGGCCGGCTGGAAGGCGCTTGAACATCCAACCGGGAATTGCATGACCGATATCGCCACTCTCACCAGCCTGATCGAGCCCGAAGCCAAGGCGCTCGGCTTCGCGCTGGTGCGCATCAAGATGATCGGCGGCAAGTCGGATCCGACGCTGCAGGTGATGGCCGAGCGCCCGGACACGCGCCAGCTCGACATCGCCGATTGCGAGGCGCTGTCGCGCCGCATCTCGGATGTTCTCGACGCCGAGGATCCGATCGAGGAGGCCTATCGGCTGGAGGTGTCGTCGCCCGGCATCGACCGCCCGCTGACCCGCACAACCGACTTCGCCGACTGGGCCGGCTTCGACGCCCGCGTCCGCCTCGTCGAGGAGATTGACGGGCGCAAGCAATTGGACGGCCGCATCCTCGGCATCGCGGATGGCACCGTCACCGTTGCGCTGTCCAAGGGCGGCGCGGAGTTCGCATTTCCCTTTTCCACCATCGCATCGGCCAAGCTGCTCTTGACCGACGCGCTCATCAAGGCCACCGCGCCGCTCTCGACAGAGGGTGCGGACTCTATCGTCAAGGAAGGATAAGCCCGTGGCCACCGCTATTTCCGCCAACAAGGCCGAACTGCTCGCCATTGCCGATTCGGTCGCGCGCGAAAAGCTGATCGACCGCGAGATCGTCATCGAGGCGATGGAAGACGCGATCCAGCGCGCCGCCAAGACCCGCTACGGCGCCGAGAACGACATCCGCGCCAAGATCGACCCCCGCTCTGGCGACCTCCGGTTGTGGCGCGTGGTCGAGGTGGTCGAGGCGGTTGACGACTTCTTCAAGCAGGTGTCGGTCGTCGACGCGCAGAAGCTGCAGAAGGGCGCCGAGGTCGGCGACTACATCGTCGATCCGCTGCCGCCGATCGAGTTCGGCCGCATCCAGGCGCAGGCCTCCAAGCAGATCATCTTCCAGAAGGTCCGCGACGCCGAGCGCGAGCGCCAGTATGGCGAGTTCAAGGATCGCGTCGGCGAGATCATCACCGGCGTCGTCAAGCGCGTCGAGTTCGGCCATGTCGTCGTCGACCTCGGCCGCGCCGAGGGCGTCATCCGCCGCGACGCGCAGATCCCGCGCGAGGTCGTCCGCGTGGGCGACCGTATCCGCTCGCTGATCCTCAAGGTCGCGCGCGAGGTTCGCGGCCCGCAGATCTTCCTCAGCCGCGCGCACCCCGACTTCATGAAGAAGCTGTTCGCGCAGGAAGTCCCCGAAATCTACGACGGTGTGATCACCATCATGGCCGCCGCCCGCGATCCGGGCTCGCGCGCCAAGATCGGCGTCATCTCGCGCGATTCGTCTATCGATCCGGTCGGCGCCTGCGTCGGCATGAAGGGTAGCCGCGTGCAGGCCGTCGTGCAGGAAATGCAGGGCGAGAAGATCGACATCATCCCCTGGTCGCCGGACGTCGCCACCTTCGTGGTGAACGCGCTGCAGCCCGCGCATGTCGCCCGCGTCGTCATCGACGAGGATGATGAGCGCATCGAGGTGGTCGTCCCCGACGATCAGCTCTCGCTCGCGATCGGCCGTCGCGGCCAGAATGTCCGCCTCGCCAGCCAGCTGACCGGCAAGGCGATCGACATCCTGACCGAGGCCGACGCCTCCGAGAAGCGCCAGAAGGAGTTCGTCGAGCGCTCCGCCCTGTTCGAGGGCGAGCTCGACGTCGACGAGACGCTGGCGCAGCTGCTGGTCGCCGAAGGCTTCGGCAGCCTCGAAGAAGTTGCCTATGTCGATCCCGCCGAGCTCGCCGCGATCGAAGGCTTCGACGAGGATCTCGCCGCCGAGCTGCAGAACCGCGCGCAGGAAGCGCTCGACCGCCGCGAGCAGGCCGCCCGCGAGGAGCGCCAGGGCCTCGGCGTCGCGGACGGCCTCGCCGAACTGCCCTACCTCACCGAAGCGATGCTGGTGACGCTGGGCAAGGCGAGCATCAAGACGCTCGACGATCTCGCCGATCTCGCCACCGACGAACTGGTGCAGAAGAAGCGCAGCGAGCCGCGTCGCCGCAACGACAGCGGCCCGAGCAAGCGTTCGGAGGACAAGGCCGGCGTGCTCGCTGACTATGGCCTCTCCGAGGAGCAGGGCAACGAGATCATCATGGCCGCGCGGCACGCCGCCGGCTGGTTCGCCGATGAACCGCAGGTCCAGGAGGACGCGAACGCGGATGGCGAGCAATGAGACCCGCAACGGCCTGAAGCCGAAGACAACGCGCAAGGCCCGCGCCGCGGCCGGCACGGACGGTGAAACCGTCGTTCGTGCCGACGCGGGCGAGCCCCATGCCCCCGAGCGGAAATGCATCCTCTCGGGCGAGCATGGCACGCGCGACCAGCTGATCCGCCTCGCCATCTCGCCCGACGGGATGGTGCTGCCCGACGTGCGCGCCAAGGCCCCCGGCCGGGGCGCATGGCTCGGCGTCAATCGCCCCACGCTGGAGGCCGCGCAGGCCAAGGGCAAGCTCCGGGGTGCGCTGGCGCGCGCCTTCAAGGGCAAGCCGCTCAGCGTGCCCGACGATCTCGGCCAGTTGATCGAGACCGCGCTCGAACGCGCCTTCCTCGATCGGCTCGGGCTGGAGTCGCGATCGGGCATGCTTCTGGTCGGCAGCGACCGGATCGACGAGGCCGCGCGCAAGGGCCGTGTCCACCTGCTGATGCATGCCGGCGACGCCGGCGAGGACGGCTCGCGCAAGCTCGATCAGGCGCTGCGCGTGGGCTCCGATGCCGAAGGTTCGGGGCTCCGGGGGGTGGTTCTTCCGGTCTCTCGCACCATATTGGCAATGGCGCTGGGCCGCGAAAATGTGGTACATGTCGCGCTCGTCGACCGGGCTGCCGCTCGGCGCGTCGGCGATGCGCTCGCACGCTGGCGCGGATTTATCGGACGGGACGGTGGGGCCGAGCCTCGCGACTCTTCGCGGGGCCGTTCAGCTTCGGCCACTTTGAACGAAGCGGGCCTTCCCGCCGATGGTGATGACGATGGCGGCGATGC
>DATGEV010000040.1:0-4021 GCA_035309885.1 Sphingomonas sp. | reverse complement strand
CACCGAGAATCTGCTGCTTGGCATGATGCCGTCGCGCGCCGGCTTCATCGACCGCAAGGCCGCCCGCGAGCGCGCCACCGCCATCCTGACGCGGCTGGGCGAAGACATCGATCCCGATGCGCGTGTCCGCTCGCTGCCGATCGGCAAGCGGCAGATGATCGAAATCGGCAAGGCTCTGGTGCGCGACGCGCGGATCATCGCCTTCGACGAGCCGACCAGTTCGCTCTCCGCCCGCGAGACACGCACGCTGATGCGGATCATCGACGATCTGCGCCGTGACGGCCGCGCCATCCTCTATGTCAGCCACCGCATGGAGGAGGTGTTCGAAATCTCCGACAGCGTGACGGTGCTGCGCGACGGCCGCCATGTCGGCGACTTCCCGGACATGAAAGCACTGTCGCAGGACCAGCTCATCACCGCGATGGCGGGTCGCACCATCGCCGACATCTACAATTATCGCCCTCGCCCGCTGGGCGATGTCGCAGTCGAGGTCGAAGGCCTCGAAGGGCCGGGCCTGCGCGAGCCGATCACCCTCTCCGTCCGGGAAGGCGAGATCCTCGGCTTCTTCGGGCTGGTCGGCGCGGGCCGATCCGAGCTGTTCCGCCTGCTCTACGGAGCGACCCCGGCCGATGCGGGCCGCGTCACCATCCACGGCGCCGTGCTGCCCCCGGCCGACCCGCGCCGCGCGATCGCGGCGGGCCTCGCGCTCTGCCCGGAGGATCGCAAGGATGAGGGCATTGTGCCGTTCGCCTCGGTATCGGAGAATATCGCGCTCGCCCGCCGCAATCTGACCGGCGGTCTGCTCGTCGACGATCGCGAGGAGGGGGCGCGCGCCGCCGCGCTCATCGATCTGATGCGCGTCAAGACGGCCTCGGCCGCCACGCCGATCGCTACGCTCTCCGGCGGCAACCAGCAGAAGGCGATCATCGCGCGCTGGCTCGCCGCCGATGCGCGCATCCTGCTGATGGACGAGCCGACGCGCGGCATCGATGTCGGCGCGCGCAGCGAGATCTACGCCCACATGTATCGCCTCGCCGAGGAGGGCCGCACGATCCTGTTCGCCTCCTCCGACATGTCCGAAGTGATGGGCGTCGCCGACCGGATCGTCATCATGCGCGAAGGCCGCGTCGCCGGCATCCTCGATCGTGCCGACGCCACGCCCGACCATCTTCTCCGCCTTGCCCTGCCCGATGCCGGGCGCGCGCCGACCAACGGCTGACCATAGGACCCGCGATGCGCCTGTCCCCCTCCCTTCTCCGCAGCCTCGGTCCGCTGTTGCTGCTCGTCATCGTCTTCGCGGGGCTTGGCGCTCTGGTGCCGGACTTTCTCGGCCCGCGAAACATGCGCGGGCTGCTGCTCTCGGTGACGCTGGTCGGCACGATCGCCACGACAATGATGCTGGTGCTGGCGCTGCGCGAAGTGGACCTCTCGGTCGGCTCGATCACCGCTTTCTCCGGCGTGCTGACCGCCGTGGTGATCGGCCGGACCGGCAGCGTCACGGCGGGCATTCTGGCGGGCCTCGCGGCGGGCGCGCTGGTCGGGCTGCTCAACGGCTGGGTGGTCGCCCGACTCAAGGTCAACTCGCTGATCGTGACGCTGGCGATGATGGAAATCGTACGTGGCGTGGCGTTCCTCGTCTCCGGCGGGCAGGCGGTGTCCATTCCTGCCGAGCGCTTCTACGCGCTGGGTGCCGGCACCTTCCTCGGCATCAATTACCCGATCTGGATCATGCTGCTGGCCTTCGCGGGCTTCGGCGTGCTGCTCAACCGCACCACCTTCGGGCGCAACGTGCTGGCGATCGGCGGCAATCCCGAAGCGGCCCGGCTTGCCGGCGTCCCCGTCGATCGCGTGCGGATCAGCGTCTTCGTGCTGCAGGGTCTGGTGGCCGCATTGGCCGGCATCGTGCTCGCTGCGCGCATCACCTCCGGCCAGCCCAATACCAGCCAGGGCCTCGAACTCGCCGTCATCTCGGCCTGCGTGCTGGGCGGCGTCTCGCTTTCGGGCGGCGTCGCCACCATCGCGGGCGTGGTCATCGGCGTGTTCATCATGGGGGCGGCGCAGAACGCGCTCAACCTCCTCGATGTGCCGACTTTCTACCAATATGTCGTGCGGGGCGGGATCCTGCTGGTGGCTGTGATCGTCGACCGGCTGCGCCAGACCGGCAGCCTCCGCCTCGACACCCTCCCCTTCCTTCGGACTCCAGGCGCCGCCGGCGCCCAACAGGACCAGCTTGTCTCATGAGCCTCATTGCCCGGATCGAAACCTTCCTCGTCGCACCGCGCTGGCTGTTCGTCCGCATCGAGACCGATGACGGCCTCGTCGGCTGGGGCGAGGCGAGCCTCGAAGGCCATGCCGAAGCAGTCGCGGGCGCGATGGAAAGCGCAAGAGACCGCCTGATCGGCCGCCCCGCCGATCGCATCGAGGATGCGTGGCAGACGCTCTACCGGCTCGGCTTCTACCGCGGCGGCCCGGTGCTGATGTCCGCCATCTCCGGCATCGATCAGGCGCTATGGGACATCAAGGGCAAGCGGCTCGGCGTGCCGGTGTGGCAGCTGCTGGGCGGGCAGGTGCGCGAACGCATCGACGTCTATGCGTGGATCGGCGGTGATCGCCCCGCCGACGTCGCGGAAGCCGCCGCGGCGCGCAAGGCGCAGGGCTTCCGGGCGGTCAAGATGAACGGCACCGAGGATCTCGGCTGGCTCGACAGCCCGGCGCGCCTCGACGATACGGTCCACCGCCTGCAGCTGGTGAAGGAAACGGGCATCGATGCCGGCCTCGATTTCCATGGCCGCGTCCACAAGCCGATGGCCCGTCAGCTGGTGAAGGCGCTGGAGCCGCTGAAGCCGCTCTTCATCGAGGAACCGCTGCTTTCGGAAAATCCTGAGGCGATCGCCCAGATCGCGCAGCAGACCAGCATTCCGATCGCGGTCGGCGAGCGGCTCTACACGCGGATGGACTTCAAGCGCCTGTTCGAGCTCGGCGCCGTCGATCTCATCCAGCCTGATCTCAGCCATGCCGGCGGCATTTCGGAAGCGCGACGCATCGCCAGCATGGCGGAGGCCTATGACGTGGCGATCGCCCCGCATTGTCCGCTTGGGCCCCTTGCGCTGGCCTCCTGCCTGCAACTCGCGACGGTGACGCCGAATTTCGTGATCCAGGAAATGTCGCTCGGCATCCACTATAACAACCCGTCGGCCGATCTGCTGACCTATTGCACCGACGGCAGCGTCTTCGATATCCACGAGGGCAGCGTGGCCGTACCGGCGGGCCCCGGCCTCGGTGTCGAAATCGACGAGGCAAGGGTGCGCGAGGCGGCGAAGGACGGCCATCGCTGGCGCAACCCCGCCTGGCGCGGGCCGGATGGGAGCCTGCGCGAATGGTGAAGCGCTTCGAGGGCAGGGTCGCGATCGTCACCGGCGCGCTCGGCGGAATAGGCCTCGCCTGTGCCGAGCGGCTTGCGGCCGAGGGAAGCAAGCTCCTCCTGGTCGATCTGCGCGCCGACGAAGGCGGCATCGCCGACCGGCTGCACAGCCTGGGGTCGCCCGCCGTGTCGTCGATCGCGATGGACATCGGCGACGAGGATCAGGTCGAGCGCGCGGTCGCAACCGCGCGGGAGAAACTGGGCGGCTTCGACGTGCTGATCAACGTCGCCGGCATGATGATCTACAAGCCGCTGGCGGAGATCAGCGGCGCGGAATGGCGGCGCCTGCTCGACGTCAACCTGCTCGGCGCGGCCTTCTTCACCGCGCGGGCACTGCGCCACATGGCCGATGGCGGTGCGATCGTGAACATCTCGTCGGTGCATGCGCGCCAGACGTCACCGCTGGTGGCGCCTTACGCGGCGGCCAAGGCCGCGCTCGAAAGCCTCACCCGCTCGACCGCGATCGAGGGGCGCGAGCGCGGCATCCGCGCCAACGCGGTGCTCCCCGGCGCGGTCGATACACCGATGCTTTGGTCGAGCCCCAATATCGCGTCCGGCGCCGAAGTGATTGCACCGGAGGACGTGGGCAAGCCGGACGAG
>DATGEV010000039.1:0-3468 GCA_035309885.1 Sphingomonas sp. | reverse complement strand
GCGATTTCGTCGATGTCGAGATAGGACGTGTTGGAAGCGAGGATCGCGCCCTGCTTCACGATGCCGTCGAGCTTGGTGAAGACCTCCTTCTTGATCGCCATCAGCTCGAACACCGCCTCGATCACCAGATCGCAGTCGGCGAGGTCGTCATAGGAGAGCGTCGGCGTCAGCAGGCCTATCGCCTTCTCGACCTGCTCGGCCGTCATCCGGCCCTTCTTCGCGGTCGCCTCGTAATTCCTGCGGATGATCGAGACGCCGCGATCGAGCGCCGCCTGCTCACGCTCGACGATGGTGACGGGGATACCCGCCGACAGGAAGTTCATGGCGATGCCGCCGCCCATTGTGCCGGCGCCGAGGATGCCGACCCGGGCGATCGGGATCAGCGGCGTGTCCGCGCTCACCCCGTCGATCTTGGAGGCGGCGCGCTCGGCGAAGAAGAGGTGGCGCAGCGCCTTGGACTGATCGCCGGTGATCAGCTTCATGAACAGCTCGCGTTCCTTGGCGATACCCTGATCGAAGGGCAGCGTCGTGGCAGCCTCAACCGCCTGGATGCAGGCCTCGGGCGCCTCGAAGCCCTTGAGCCTGCGCGCATTCTCCTTGCGGAAATGATCGAACATGCCAGGCTCGGCGTGCGCCTGGCGGTGGCTGGCGACGGGATGGTTGGCTTTGGCCGCTACTTCGCGCGCGAAGGCGATGGCGTCAGCCTCCAGACTGTCCTCGCCGACGATGCGATCGATGAGCCCGATCCCCTCGCCCTTCTTGGCGGGGATGGGATCACCCGACACGATCATCGGCAGCGCCGCTTCGACGCCGACCACGCGCGGCAGCCGCTGCGTCCCGCCCGCACCCGGCAGAATACCGAGCTTCACCTCGGGCAGCCCCAGCTTCGCCGACGCCACCGCGACGCGATAATGGCAGGCGAGCGCCACTTCGAGCCCGCCGCCGAGCGCGGTACCGTGGATCGCGGCGACCACGGGCTTGGGTGAAGCCTCGATCAGGTCGACCACCTCGGGCAGCCCGGGTGACTGCATCGGCTTGCCGAACTCGGTGATGTCGGCGCCGGCGAAGAAAGTGCGGCCCGCGCCGCGGATCACCACCGCCTTCACCGCCGGATCCTTCGCCGCCTCGGCAATGGCATCGGCCAGCCCGCGCCGGACGTCGATGCCCAGCGCGTTCACCGGCGGATTGTCGGAGACGACGACCAGCACATCGCCCTCCCTGCGCGTCGTGATGGCGGTCAAATCACATCTCCTCGGAAAGAACGGAACTTGTGGCCGGAAGGAGGAGGAAGCGGGTGACGGGGCCCACGCGGATCACCGTCCGCAGTCCTCGCCCGCCGCGCCTCCATTCCATACCTCTCATTCGATGCGCAACCTCTGTCGGGCTGCGTCTGCTGTCGATTCTTACAGCTTGTTTGCCGAATTGATCAAGAATATGCATTCGAAAAATGACGGTGCGAACAAACCGTGTTTAGGATTGGAGAGGGAATGGCGGCGCAAGGCAACGCGAATCCTGGGCCTGTCGTCGAGCTGCCGCCGCATTGGCCGGTGGCGTCGCTGGCCGCGATCGAGGCACGGCTGTGCGCGCCCGGCGAAGCCTTCGAAATGGAGACGGTGACGATCCGCGGCGTGCCCACGCGCACCTGGAAGAATCAGCCACCCTCGCTCGCCGCGCTCGCGCGGATGGCGCGCGCCGCCTACGGATCGCGCACCTTCGTCGTCTATGAGGACGAGCGGGTCAGCTATGAGGCGTGGTTCCGCGCCACCGCAGCCCTTGCCGCCGAGCTGCAACGGATGGGCGTCGGGCCGGGCGACCGTGTCGCGCTGGCGATGTGCAACCTGCCCGAATGGCCCGTCGCCTTCTTCGCCGCGACCAGCCTCGGCGCGATCATCGTGCCGCTCAACGGCTGGTGGACCAATGCCGAGCTGCAGTACGGGCTGGCGCATTCGGGCAGCCGCGTGCTGATCTGCGACGCCAAGAGGTGGGAGCGGATCCGCCCCGCCATGCCGGAGCTGCCCGATCTCGAACATGTGCTGGTGGCGCGCGCGGAGGGCGAACTCGAAGCACCGGCGGTGGTGCTCGAATCGCGGATCGGCACGACCGCCGACTATGCCACGCTGCCCGATGCCGACCTGCCCGCGGTTCCCATCGCACCCGATGACGACGCCACCATCTTCTACACCAGCGGCACCACCGGTTGGCCCAAGGGCGCGCTCGGCACGCATCGCAACATTCTCACCTGCGTGCTGTCGGCCGCCTATCCCGGCGTCCGCAGCTGCCTGCGCCGCGGCGAGGCCCCGCCCGAACCGACGCCAAAGACCGTGCTGATCGTCGTGCCGATGTTCCATGTCACCGCATGCAACGCGCTGCTGATGGGCGTGCTGGCGGCGGGCCACAAGCTGGTCTTCATGCGCCGTTGGGATGCGACCCAGGCGCTGGCGCTGATCGAGCGCGAGCGCGTCAACATGACCGGCGGCGTGCCGACCATCGCCTGGCAGATTCTCGATCACCCCGATCGCGAGCGCTACGACCTGAGCTCGCTGGAGGCGATTGCTTACGGAGGCGCGCCGTCCGCACCCGAGCTGGTGCGGCGCATCCAGCAGGATTTGGGCGCCGCGCCCAGTAACGGCTGGGGCATGACCGAAACTTCCGCCACCGTCACCAGCCACAGCGCGGAGGATTATCTGTTCCGCCCGGACAGCTGCGGCCCGCCGCTCCCCGTCTCGGACCTCCGGATCATGAACGAGGACGGCACGCGCGAGCTGCCGATCGGCGAAGTCGGCGAGCTGTGGGCGGCCGGGCCGCAGATCGTGAAGGGCTATTGGAACGATCCCGAGGCGACCGCGCGCACCTTCGTCGACGGCTGGGTGCGCACCGGCGACATCGCCCGGATCGACGAGGAAGGCTTCTGCACCATCGTCGATCGCGCCAAGGACGTGGTGATCCGCGGCGGCGAGAACATCTATTCGATCGAAGTGGAGAACGCCCTCTACGCGCATCCCGCAGTGATCGACGCCGCGGTGATCGGCCTCCCCCACCGCACGCTGGGCGAGGAGCCGGCGGCGGTGGTGCATCTCGCCCCCGGCACCACCGCCACCGAGGCGGAGTTGCAGGAGTGGGTGGCCGCGCGCCTCGCTGCGTTCAAGGTGCCGGCCACTGTGCGCTTCTGCTCGGAAACGCTGCCGCGCAATGCCAACGGCAAGATCCTCAAGAAGGAGCTGCACCGCTTGTTCGAGACGGCAGAGGCATCGTCCGCCGGATCATGACGGAAGGGCCGCCCCCCCGAAGTTGACAAAGTTGACACCACGGAGGGCAAAAATCGCCGCGTTCCGAGAAGTTGATCGAATCTGAGAAAGACCGCCGATGCCTCGCCGTCGATCAACGCTGACAGAAGAAATCCACATTGGAAGAGGCGGCAGGTTTCACCCCTTCTCGTCATTCCCGCGGAGGCGGAATCCGTAAACGCCG
>DATGEV010000038.1:0-14624 GCA_035309885.1 Sphingomonas sp. | reverse complement strand
CCATATCCGCCTCGCCATCCACCTGATGACCGCGCTTCTCATCTACGGCACTCTCATCTGGACCGCGCTCGACCTGTTCGCGCTGGCCCGCGATCCGGCGGCCAAGCCCGCCAAGCTGACCGGGCTGCCGGCGGTAGCGATCGTCATCCTCGCCTTCCAGATCATGCTCGGCGCCTTCACCGCCGGCCTGCGCGCCGGCTATGCCTTCGCCAGCTGGCCCAAGATGGGGGAGGAATGGTTCCCCGCCGGCGCCTGGAACGCGGGGCAGAGCATGCTCCACAATCTCGTCTACAACCCCATCGTCGTGCAGTTCATGCATCGCTGGTGGGCGTGGATGGTGCTGGTCGCGGTGGTGATGGTTGCGCGCTTCGCCCGCAAGGCCGGGGACCGCGCGGCGGCGAGCACCATCATCGGCCTCGTCGTCGTGCAGATCCTGCTCGGCATCGCCACCCTGCTGTCGGGCGTCGCCATCCCGATCGCCGTCGCCCACCAGGCCGGCGCCACGCTGCTGCTCGGCGCGCTGGTCTGGGGCGGACACGCGCTGGGGCGGGAGCCTGCGTCCGACCCGCTGCGGGCCTGACAGGCTCCGTCCCTCCCCTTCCCTCGTCATCCCGGACTCGATCCGGGATGACGAGGGAAGGGGAGGGAGGAAGGCGCATATGATCCACAGGTACTATAATACCACTCGTCAAAACCCCCGTCTTGCTTGACTTTTCGGGGGTGATTCGTCATTAGCCCCCTCCGTAGCGCCGTCCCATCGGGGGCGGCGCGCTGCGTTTCACGCGAATTCGGAGTTTGGGGCCATGAAGGCGCTCATGAAGACCACCAAGTCGGCGACGCCGTCGACGGTGGAAAAGAAGTGGCATCTGATCGATGCCGAGGGTCTGGTGGTTGGCCGCCTCGCCTCGATCGTCGCCAACATCCTGCGCGGCAAGCACAAGCCGAGCTTCACCCCGCACATCGATTGTGGTGACAATGTCATCATCGTCAATGCGGACAAGGTGCGCTTCACCGGCAAGAAGCTGACCGACAAGATCTATTACAAGCACACCGGCTATGCCGGCGGCATCAAGGAAACGACCCCGGCCAAGGTGCTGGAAGGCCGTTTCCCCGAGCGCGTGCTCGAGAAGGCCGTGGAGCGCATGATCCCGCGCGGCCCGCTGGGCCGCCAGCAGATGCGCAACCTGCGCATCTTCGCCGGCACCGAGCATGATCACGCCGCGCAGAACCCGGAAGTCCTCGACGTGGCGGGCATGAACCGCAAGAACAAGGTGGGCGCCTGATGTCCGACAATCGCCAGTCCCTTTCCGACCTCGCGGCCCTGACCGGCGGCGAGGCTCCGGCTCCGGTCGTTACGGAAGCCGCGACCGCCTATGACGACGAAGGCGCGCCGATCGCCGCTGGTGCCGTCGACGCTCCGGTCGTCTCGACGATGCCGCTGCGCGAGAAGATCATCGACGCCCAGGGCCGCGCCTATGCGACCGGCCGCCGCAAGGACGCCGTCGCCCGCGTGTGGATCAAGCCGGGCACCGGCAAGATCACGGTCAACGGCCGCGATCAGGAGATCTACTTCGCGCGTCCGACGCTGCGCCTCGTCATCAACCAGCCCTTCGGTGTGGCTGGTCGCGAAGGCCAGTATGACGTGATCTGCACCGTCACCGGCGGCGGCCTCTCGGGCCAGGCCGGTGCGGTCAAGCACGGCATCTCGCAGGCGCTGACCCGCTTCGAGCCGATCCTGCGCGCGCCCGTCAAGGCCGCCGGCTTCCTCACCCGCGACAGCCGCGCGGTCGAGCGTAAGAAGTACGGCAAGGCGAAGGCCCGCCGCAGCTTCCAGTTCTCGAAGCGCTAAGCTTCGGCGAACTGCTGCACGAGAAATGGGGCGGTCCGGCGATGGTCGGGCCGCCCTTTTTCTTGTGCTTCACCCCTTCGAGAGCTCCCGCATGACGACCGACACGATCCTGATCCGCCCCGCCGCACCGGCCGACCTCGCCCCGCTCCACGCGCTGGTGCAGCGCGCCTATCGCGGCGACGCCGCCCGCGCCGGCTGGACGCACGAAGCAGATCTGGTCGAAGGCCAGCGCATCGAGCAGGACGCGCTAGCAGCGATCCTCGACCATGCGAACGAGCGCCTGCTGGTCGCGGAGCGCGACGGCGTGTTGCTCGGCTGCGTGCAGATCACCAATCGCGGCGAAGGCGTGGGCTATCTCGGCCTGCTCGGCGTCGATCCGCAGAAGCAGGCGGGCGGCCTCGGCAAGCAGCTTATCGCGGCGGCCGAGCGCGAGGCGGCGACGCAGTTCGGCACGCGGACGATGGAAATGTCGGTGATCGAGCCGCGCGTCGAGCTCATCGCCTATTACGAGCGCCGCGGCTACGCGCGGACGGGCGCCTCCCTCCCCTTCCCGGTGCCGACCACGCCGCCGCTGCGGCTGGTGGTGCTGGTAAAGGCGCTGGGGTAAACTCCTCCCCCGCCCTTGCGGCAATGAGGAAATTCCCGCCGTCACCATAGGAGGCGTTCGTGCAGATTGCGGTTCTGACGTTCGACGGGTTCAACGAACTGGACTCGTTCGTCGCGGCGGCAATCCTCAATCGCATGAAGGCCAAGGGCTGGAAGGCGCATATTACCGCGCCGACCGAGCAGGTGACGTCCATGAACGGTGTTACCGTCCAGCGCCAGAAGCCGCTGGAGTTTGCCAGCGAAGCCGACGCGGTCCTGATCGGCAGCGGAATCCGGACGCGTGAGATCGCCGCGGACGATAGCCTGCTCTCGCGGATTGTTCTGGATCCGTCGCGCCAGCTTGTCGGCGCGCAATGCTCGGGCACGCTCATTCTGGCGAAGCTGGGCCTCGTGGGCGACCTGCCGGCCTGCACCGATTTCACGACCAAACCCTGGGTCATCGAAGCGGGGGTCAACGTGATCGACGCGCCGTTCGTCGCGCATGGCAATGTCGCGACGGCGGGCGGATGCCTGGCCTCGCAATATCTCGCGACGTGGATGATCGCGCGTGGTGCTTCGGTGCGGGATGCCGAAGAGGCGATGCACTACGTCGCGCCCGTGGGTGAAAAGACACGCTACGTTGAGCATGCGGTGTCCGTCGTCGCGCCATTCATTGAGAAAGCGCGCGCCGCAGCCGCTTGAAATCCCGTCACGTCGAACGGCCGCTTGCGGCGTTTCCTTCCCGACCGGTTTTGTCGTCGAAACCGGGTTAGGCGACGGACAGCTTCTGACGCCGACGCAGTTCTGCCTTCGCCGGTGCGACGAGCGGCTCGAGCGATGCCTTGGGAGCCATCGTCGAAGCCGCAAACGCTCATTCCAATTGCTTATATGCTTGGGATACGCCAGAATATTCCAAGCTGACGAGGTGATGATGATGACTCATGTTATTGTCGGTAAATGGGGTAAGAATCTGGCAATTCGTGTCCCCTTCGAGATTGCTCGTGCTTCTGGCCTTAGCGCTGGGGAGGATGTTGAGATCGAGGCTCTCGATGGAGACATCCTTATCCGGCGATCGGCGGCTCGCGATCGCAGCCTCGAGCAAGCCCAAGCCGCCGCTGCCGAGATCATCGCCGACAGCAAAGGCCGATCGCTCGGTGACATCTCGATCCATACGTTGCGCGAGGAAGGGCGCCGAGGATGACGATCGTCCTGGATGCATCCATGACAATCGCCTGGTTGTTCGATGATGAGCGTACCGAAGCTGCCCACCAGATCATGGTACGGGTCGTAACTGACGGCGCCATTGTCCCGTCACTTTGGCGGCTTGAGATCGCGAACATGCTTCGAAACGCTGTCCGGCGGGGGCGGTGCGATGACGATTTCGCCGATCGCTCGCTCGCGCGACTGGATCGTCTCCGCATCAGGATTGATGACGAGACGGATCAGCACGCTTGGCGCGCGACCCGGACACTCTCCCGTGAGCAGGGCCTCACGCCCTATGACGCGGCGTATCTGGAGCTCGCTGTTCGGAAGAAATATCCTTTAGCGTCGTGCGACGGCGACCTGATAGCGGCGGCCGGACGGTTATCGGTGGAAACGTTGACGGCCTAAAGAGGTCGTCTCACAGAAAGGTATCGGCCGGCGTGCAGCTGAGATCGCCTGAAAGAATGTCGGGTTTAGGGCAGCTGGCGAGGCACCCCAGTCGACCAAAATTGGGCGGTTCTCGACAGGCTGCCTAGCCGGCGCGCAGCTTTGCCAAATTTTGCCAAGACTGATATTGACCTCGCCATGACGACGATGAACATCTCGCTGCCCGATGCCCTCAAGGCCTTTGTCGACCAGCAGGTCGATTCACGGGGCTATGGAACGAGCAGCGAATATGTGCGGGAATTGATCCGAAAGGATCAGGATATTCAGCGGCTTCGTGCCTTGCTTCTCGATGGCGCGCGCTCTGCTGCGACCACTCCTGTCGCAGCCGACTATTTTCAAGGGCTTCGGGGCCGCGTGGCGCAACACAAAGCCATTTGATGATAAAACCCGTGGTCCCACGCACCAAGGCGCGTGAGGATGTCGATGCAGCGATCGATCATTATATAGGCGAGGCGAGCGCGGACATCGCTCTCGCCTTCATCGATGCGCTGGAAGAAACCTACGGTTTCATCGGCACCTCTCCTGTCGCCGGATCGCCACGATGGTCGCATGAGCTTAACCTGCCGGGCCTGAGGACCGTGCGGCTCAAGGGATTCCCGTGGTTGGTTTTCTACCTCGATCAGGCCGAGCATGTGGACGTCTGGCGCGTCCTGCATGCCAAGCGGGATATTCCGACATGGATGTCTGAAGCCGAGGATTAATCGTCCGCTTGTGACGATCTGGATTCACCCTTGGAATGGCCGGGACTGAGCGAAACCGGCCACCTCTTCCAATGGAGGATTTCATCTGTCAGCGTCGATCGACAGCCAGCCACCGCCGCTCCTTCTCAGATTCGATCAACCGTTCCGAGCGCGGCAGTTTTTGCCTTCCGTGGTGTCAACTTTGGCGGGGCGAACCTCAGCCCGACGTTCGCTCCCGCGTCGCCGAGAAGCGCACCTTGGGCGCGCGTTCGGCGACATAGTTCACCTCCCACGCGTCGCGCGCCAGGAACACCGGCGCGCCGTCGCGGTCCTCGGCCATCGCCGAGCTGCGGCCCTCCATGAAGGCCTTCAATTCCGCCGGATTCTCCGCAGAGATCCAGCGCGCAGTCTCGAACGGCGCCGGCTCGAACTCGGCCGCGACGTTATACTCCGCCTGCAGCCGCGAGATCAGCACTTCGAGCTGGAGCTGGCCCACCACGCCAACGATCCACTGCGAGCCGACCAGCGGCTTGAACAGCTGGGTGACGCCCTCCTCCGCCATGTCGACCAGCGCGGTGCGCAGCTGCTTGGTCTTGGTGGGATCGAGCAGCCGGATACGGCGCAGAATTTCCGGCGCGAAGTTCGGGATGCCCGTGAAGGTCAGCGCCTCGCCCTCGGTCAGCGTGTCGCCGACGCGCAGCACGCCATGGTTGGGGATGCCGATGATGTCGCCGGGATAGGCCGTCTCGGCCAGCTCGCGATCCTGCGCGAAGAAGAAGATCGGCGAGTTGATCGCGATCATCTTGCCGGTCTGCACTTGGCGGAGCTTCATGCCGCGCTTGAACTTGCCCGAGCAGACGCGAAGGAAGGCGATGCGGTCGCGGTGCTGCGGGTTCATGTTCGCCTGCACCTTGAAGATGAAGCCCGAGACGCCCGGCTCGTCGGGCGTGACGGGGCGCGGATTGGCCGGCTGCTCGCGCGGCGGCGGGGCATGCTCGCCGATCGCGCCGATCAGCGCGTCCACGCCATATTCGCGCAGTGCCGAACCGAAGAAAACCGGCGTCTGGTCACCGTGGCGATAGGCCTTGAGATCGAAATGGCCATAGCCGCCAAGCGCCAGCTCCGCTTCCTCGCGCAGCTTCACCGCGCCCTCGGGCGAGACCAAAGTGTCGAGGCGCGGATCGTCGAGGCCGGTCAGCTGCTCGTCGGGTTTTTCCGGGCGCGACAGGATGTTGTAGCGAAGATCGTAGAGGCCTTCGTAGAGGCCACCCATGCCCACCGGCCAGTTCATCGGGGTCACATCGAGGGCGAGCTTGTCGGCCACCTCGTCGATCAGCACGAAGGGATCGAGGCCTTCGCGGTCCACCTTGTTGATGAAGGTGATGATCGGCACTGAACGCAGCCGGCACACTTCGAACAGTTTCCGCGTCTGCGCCTCGATGCCGCGCGCCGCGTCAATCACCATGACCGCGGAGTCGACGGCGGTCAGCGTGCGGTAGGTGTCCTCCGAGAAATCCTCGTGGCCCGGCGTGTCGAGCAGGTTGAAGGTGAGGCCCGCCCGCTCGAACGTCATCACCGAGGAGGTGACCGAGATACCGCGCTGCTGCTCGATCTTCATCCAGTCCGAGCGCGCGCGACGGTTGGCGCCGCGCGCGCGGACCTCACCGGCCAGATGGATCGCGCCACCGGCGAGCAGCAGCTTTTCCGTCAGCGTGGTCTTGCCCGCGTCGGGGTGGGAGATGATGGCGAAGGTGCGGCGGCTGGCAGAGAGACTCATGGTCGCGCATGTAGCGTCTCGGCCCGAGAAAGCGAGAGGGGCGTCACCAGCCGCAGCGCCGCCGCCAGCACCGGATCGCGCCCCGCAGCCATGTCGGCGGGGGTGGTGCGGACCACATGGGCAGGGGTGAAACCCACCCCCTCGATGCGCCGGCCACCCGGCGTGCGCACGTCGAAGTCGGCAAGACTGAGCTGGCCGCCGTCGGCCAAGGGCTCCAGCGAAGCGCCAGTAAGCGCGCCCGCGGTCCGCTCGCCGACGCTGGCGGCGCGGCCCGTTTCGTCGAGCAGCGCCGCCAGCGCCTCGGCCGCACTCGCGCTGCGGGGGCCGACCAGCACCGCCATCGGGCCGGTGAAGCTCCGCCCGCCGGCGCCCTCGATCGGCACCTTGTCCTCGTGGCGACGGTCGATGCGGTGGAGCAGCGTGTGCTTCTCGGCAAAGAAGACTCCCGCGACTCGCGCAGCCGCCTCCTCCTCGCCGCCGTCATTGTCGCGCAGGTCGAGGATCACGGCGGAAGGCTCGGGTCCGTCGTGGAGCGCGGCGGCGATTCGGCGATCGTCGCGCCCGCCGAAGCCGTCGAGCACGATCAGCAGCACGCCCCCCGCCAGCGTCCGGGTCCGCACGCTCGGCGGCGGCACGACCGACGTGGCCACCAGATCGAGCGGGCGTGGCTGGCCGCCGATATCATGGAAGACCAGCCGCGATCGCTGTCCGACGACGGGGTGGCGATCGACGTCCACCGGCCGGCCGTCGATCGACGCCAGCCGCCAGCCGGGCCGCACCCCGGCGCGCGCCGCCGGGCTACCCGGCGTCACCGCGAAGACCAGCCAGCTTCCCCCCTGTTGATAGGAGGCGAAGCCGAAGCTTGCCTGCGCCTCGCCGGCATCCCGTCGCGCCTCATAGCGCACCTCGGCGGGCGGAATGGCGAACACATGGCTGTCGTGGAGCAGCCCCAGCATGTGGTTGAGCACGGCATAGAACGCCGCGCTGTCGGGTGCCGCCAGCGCCTGCGCGCGGTAGCGTTCGCGCGCGGCATCCCAGTCGACGCCGTGCAACGAGGCATCCCAGTAACGACGCTCGACGGCGTGCCATACCTGATCGAACACGCGCCCCGGATCGGAAGGCGGCGGCGGAGCGGCGGCGGCAAGCCCGAGCGCCGCAAGCGCAATCCACGCCCTCATGCCGGATCGCACACGAGGCCGATCAGGGCCTCGTCCCGATAGACGCTGATCAACGGGCAGCGGCCGAGCAGATCGCGGCCGATGGTGATCGCCGCCCAGCCATGCTGCGGCGCCTGGGGCGCGTGGCGGACGAGGATGCCCTCCCCGGCCTTGTCCTGGGGCAGCTTGCCGCTACCCTCGAAATCGGCCAGCCGCACCGCGATCCGCTCCAGCCGAAAGCCGAGCACCGGCGCGGGGCGATCGAGCGCCATGTCGCGCACCTCGCGCGTCACGCCAAAGGCGAGCGACGCCTGCCGCGCCGTTCCCTCGAAGTGGCCCCCATAGGCCTTCGCGAGCATCGCCGCCGCCGACGCTGTGGCGACCGTCTCCGGCAGATCGGGTGACAGCACGACATGGATGATGCCATTCCCCACCCGCCACGGGATGTTGAGGCCGCTCTGGTCGTCGCTCGCCGCAGGGAAGCGCTGTTCCGGGCTGGTGCCGCCCCGACCGATCCTCACTACCGACCAGGGCAGGTCGGCGGCGCCAATCGCGCCGTCATGCCCCGCGCAGCATGGCCCCTCATGCACCGTAACCCGCATCGGCCGGGCGACCCCGGCAACGGCCACCTCGGCCGCCGCATCGCGATAGGCGACACGGACGCGCCCAACCTCCTCATAGCCCGCTTTCTCCCAGGCGAGCGGCACGTGATCCGCGAAGGCCGGCGCGAGGAACACGCCATCATCGAGCACCACCGCGAGCCGTGCCGACACGCCCGCCACACGCGCCTCCACCGCCGGATCGGTGCGATCGAGCGTGACGGCACCGAGATCCGGCGGGGGCGGTGGACGGCGCGCTCCGGCAGGCGCGGCGAACGCAAGGGCAACGAGGATCAGGGGACGAGCGGGCAGAACCATGTGCCCCCAACGCACGAAGCTCGTTTCGGAGGCAAGGCCCTGTAGCCTCGCCGTCGTCAGGGCTTCGCCTCGAGCCGGTTGTTGCCGCGATCATGATCGGGCAGCTGGTGGTCGGGGTCAGCCTCCACCGCAACCACGCGCTTGCCGGCCGAAATCGGTACCTCGGTGGTTGTCCTGCGGATCCAACTCTCGGCGGGCAGACGGATGTCCTCGTGACCGCCACCGGCGAAGCTGACCCGTAGCGTCACCGGCATCACCAGCGGATCATGATTCTCGACCGTCACCAGCGTCCCACCCTCCTTGGTCGGGGCGATCTTCGTCACGGCGACATCATAGGTCGAGTTGGTGACGTACCAGCCACGCCACCACCAGCTCAGATCCTCGCCCGTCTCGCTCTCCATGAAGCGGAAGAAGTCGGACGGCTTGGGATGCCTGAATGCCCAGGTGGCGATGAAGCGCCGGAACGCGGGGTCGAAGCGCTCGGGCCCCAGGATCTGCTCGCGCAGCAGCACGAGGCCCAGCGCCGATTTGAAGTAGGTGACGGGGTGGCGATATTTCTCGATCACCGTGTCGGCCCGGGACAGGATTGGCGGCGCTTGTGGGTCGGCCAGCACCGGCAGGATCTCGTCCACCGGATTGCCGCCGCCCGGCGCATATTCGCTGTCGCGCTTGGGGGCGAACTCACCCTTGTTGAAATCCTCGGACTCGAAGATGTCGATGAAGGTGTTGAAGCCCTCGTCCATCCATGCGTCGCGGCGCTCGTCGAAGCCGACCATCATCGGGAACCAGTCGTGCCCAATCTCGTGCGCGGTGATCCAGAACAGCGGGCCATCCTTGTCGTCGATGCCGTCGAAGACGATGCCCGGATATTCCATCCCCGACGCCGGCCCCGCGACGTTGATCGCCGCCGGCCACGGATAGGGATGCCAGCGTGCCGACATCTTCTCCACGGTGTCCTTGACGTACTGGGTCGAGCGGTCCCACGCCTTGGGCCCAGCGCTCTCGGCCGGATAATAGGACATGGCGAGCGCCGTCTTGCCGCCGGGCAGGTTGATCCGCGCCGCATCCCAGGCGAAGGCGTCGGAGGCGGAGAAAGCGACGTCGCGCGTATTCTCCATGCGGTAATGCCAGGTCTTGGTGCCCGCTTTGGTGCGCTCGGCAGCGATCTCGGAAGGCGCGACGATCTTCACCGTCGCGTCGCTGGCGGCCGCCTTGGCGAGCCGCTGGCGCTCGCGCTCGGTCAACACTTCGTCGGGGTTCTGGAGCGCGCCTGATCCCGCCACGATCATCGTCGACGGCACCGTCACCCAATAATCGAAGTCGCCATATTCGAGGTAGAATTCCTGCGCGAGGTAGGGGAGCGTGTCCCACCCGCGGATGTCGTCATAGACGGCCATGCGCGGATACCATTGGGCGAGGTCGTAGATCGCGCCGCCCTTCACCTTGCCCCACGCCATGCGTCCGCCGAACGCGCCGGGGATGGTGAAGCGGTAGCGGACATGCAGCGTCAGCTTGCCGCCATGACCGGCAAGTGGTGTCGGCAACGTCACCTGCAGCCGCGTGTCGCTCTCCACCGTCTTGGCGGTGATGCGGCGGCCGTCCTGCTCCAGCTCGACGCTTTCGATCGCGTAGCCGTCGGTGAAACCCTCTCCCCGGCGCGGGGCAGCACCGTCCGCCGCATGGCTGCGCGACCCCGGCCGGTAGATGTTCTGATCGAGCTGCAGCCACAGCACATCGAGCGTGTCGGGGCTGTTGTTGGTGTAAGCGATCGCTTCCTCGCCGGAGAGGCCGTGCGTAACGGGATCGAGCATCGCATGGATCCGGTAGTCGGCGCGGTTCTGCCAGTAAGCGGGACCGGGCTTCCCGCTGCCCGATCGATAGGCGTTGACCGCGCCCGGTAGATCGAGCGGGGCGAAGGCGACACGCGGATCGTAGCCGGAACTCCACGCCGGTGCGCTCACCAGCGCCAGCGTCATCAACGGCCACCACTTCCGCATCGCAACACCCTTCCGCAACGAACCGCACGCTCGTGCAACAAGTTCGTCACAGACGCGAGAGGAAATTCACCCTTCCCGCTGCAAAGGCTCGATAAGTCCGCCTATCGCAGGCAGTAGACGATCGCCTGGATCGCCCGCTTGGTCTCCGCGATCGAACCGACCGCCACCGTGTCGACCTTCGCCTTGTCGGGCACCGGCCAGTCATTGCCGCCGGGATAGACCGCATCGCCCATGAAGATCATCTCGGACTTGGGCGTGCCCGACGCCTCGGCGAGCTTCTCGATACCATAGGCCTTGTCGACGCCCTTGCGGGTCACGTCGATCGAGGTCGATCCGCCGATATTGACCGAGAGATCGGGCAGTTCCTTTTGCGCTGCCCCCTGCATCGCTTCGCGTTTGCTGCGGTCGGGATCCCAAGCCTTCTTGGCATCGAGCGGTGCCTCCTGTCCGAGGCCGGAGAAGGTAATCTGGCTGCCGCGATCCTCGATCTGCGGCCCCCATGTCTTCTCACCCTTGAAGCCCGCCGCCTCGACCGCCTTGTCGAGCGCTCTCAGGATGCGGTCCCGCTCCTCGGGGGAAAAGTCCTCGGCGTAGATTGCCTTCCAGCCGCCCTCGACGAAGCGATAGAGCTTGGTGCCCGAGGTCGGCATGATCCACAGCCGATCGAGCCGCGCTCCAGCCGGCAGGCGCAACACCACCTGCACCTCGAACTGCGGCCAGTCACCGCCCGAGATCACGCAGACCTCGGCCACGCCCAGCAGCGCTGCGAGCAGGCCCGCCATCTCCTCGTCCACCGCCTGCTTGCTCTCGGCGAGTGTGCCGTCGAGATCGAACGCGACCAGCCTCTTCATGGCGCAGCCTCCCTGTGGAGGCGACTACTCCCGAAACGAGGGATCGATCCGGTCGAGCTTACGCAGCAATGCCGGCCAGGCCAGCATGTCCGCGCCCATCCGCGTCGTTTGAGGATTGGTCTGCTGCGCGACCTTCTCGGGCGTGCCCTGCGGGGGGTTGTAGAGGCGGTCCCGCCCGGCCGAGAGCATATGGACCTGCGCCTCGCATGCGCGCTCCAGGAAATACATGCGCAGGAAGGCGTGGCCGATTGTCTCGCCCACCGTCAGCGTGCCGTGGTTGCGCAGGATCATCGTGTGTTTGTCGCCAAGGTCGGCGACCAGCCGCTCGCGCTCCTCGAGATCGGTCGCGATGCCCTCATAGTCGTGATAGGCGAGTTCGTGCGCGGCGATCATCGCCGTCTGGGTATGGGGCATCAGCCCCTCCTCCATCGCCGACACCGCCTGGCCATAGGGCGTGTGGAGATGAAGCACCGCCTTGGCATCCTCGCGCGCCATGTGGATCGCGGAATGGATCACGAATCCCGCCGCGTTGACCATCGCAGGCGCGCCCACCGGCTTACCCTCGGCGTCGATCTTCACCAGCGACGAGGCGGTCATTTCCTCGAACATCAGATGATAGGGGTTGATGAGAAAATGGTGCTCGGGCCCCGGCACGCGCGCCGAGAGATGCGTGAAGATCAGGTCGTCCCACCCGTAGAGCGCCACCAGTCGATAGGCCGCGGCGAGATCGACGCGGATCGCCCATTCCTCGGGCGAGACCTCGTCCCTGATGCTGCGCTTTACCGCCGCCGTCGCCATGTCCGCTCTCCACTCATCACGCCGATCTCTGTCGGTCTTCGACACGATAAGACGATATTCTCACGGATCAAAGCATGACCGAGCCTTGCACCGGCGCGCGCATGGTGTTTTGAGCCGTTGCCACGATTTCGACTTTTCCGGAGACACACGATACGCCAGGTTGCTGCCCTTCCCTATCGCCCCGATCCCGACGGAAATCTGCGCGTGATGCTGATCACGTCGCGCGAGACGCAGCGCTGGGTTCTGCCCAAGGGCAATCCCATCAAGGGCCTGCGCGCGCACGAAGCCGCTGCGCAGGAGGCGTATGAGGAAGCAGGCGTCGAAGGCATCGCCTGCCCGGCACAGATCGGCAGCTACAGCTACGCCAAGCGCCGCAAGAGCGGCCTGACACGCAATGTCGCCGTCGACGTGTTCCCGCTCTCCGTAACCGGGCAGGCCGCCGAATGGCCCGAGCAGGATGAGCGCACCACCGCCTGGTTCACGCTCGCCAAGGCGGCGGCTGCGGTCGATGAGCCGGAGCTCAAGAGCCTGATCGCCAGCTTCCGCGAACCGCCGCCCTCGCAATGGCTGGTCGATCGCGTGCCCGCGATGCGCGAGGAGATCGGTCGGAAATTCCCCCTGCTGCGCTGGTTCCAGTCGCTGATGCCCCAGCAGGGCCATTTCTTCGATCTGTTCGAGGCCCATTCGCAGACACTGGTAGCCGGGGCCGACGCCCTCGCCCGGCTGATGCAGGGCGGCGCGGACATGGACACGCACATCCGCGAGGTCGTCTCCCAGGAGCATCGCGCCGACGCCATCGCCCGCGACGTGCTCCAGGACGTGCGGCGCACCTTCATCACGCCATTCGACCGCTCCGCGATCACCGATCTGATCGGGGTGATGGACGATGCGATCGACCAGATGAAGCAGACCGCCAAATCGGTCGCGCTGTTCGAGGTCAACGAGTTCGCGCCGCATATGCGCGACATGGCGGGCATCATCGTCGAGGCCGCGCGCGTGACGGCGGAGGCGATCCCGCTGCTGCGGTCGCTCGCCCCCAACGCGCAGCGACTGCAAACGCTGACCGAGCGGCTGATCCAGATCGAAGGCCATGCCGACGAGATCCATGACGCCGGCCTGAAGGAGCTGTTCCGCGCCAGCAAGGAGCAGCCGATGGACTTCGTGGTGGGCCGCGAGATCTACGCGCATCTGGAAAAGACGATCGACCGCTTCGAGGATGTCGCGAACGAGATCCAGGGTCTCGTGATCGATCACGCCTGACCGGCCGACCGCCCGATGCACGTTGCTCTTTCCCTGCCGCTACTGATCAGCCTGATCGCAATCGCGCTGGCGTTCGATCTGCTCAACGGACTGCACGACGCTGCCAACTCGATCGCGACGATCGTCTCGACCCGCGTGCTTAAGCCGCATCATGCGGTGATCTGGGCTGCCTTCTTCAACTTCATCGCCTTCCTGTTCTTCGGTACGCATGTCGCCACCACGATCGGCACAGGGATCGTCGGATCGCAGGCGATCGACGCGCAGGTGATCTTCGGCGCACTGATGGGCGCGATCGTCTGGAATCTGATCACCTGGCTCATGGGCATCCCGTCCTCGTCCAGCCATGCGCTGGTGGGTGGGCTGATCGGGGCCGGTACCGCCAAGGCAGGCATCTCCGCAGCCGTGTGGAGCGGTGTCATCAAGGTCGCGCTCGCGATCGTGCTGTCGCCGGCGATCGGCTTCGTGCTGGCGATCGCGCTCGTACTGATCGTCGCCTGGGCTTCGGTGCGGTCGGCGCCGCTCCAGGTCGATCGGCGGTTCCGCCGGCTTCAGCTTGTCTCGGCCTCGCTCTACTCGCTCGGCCATGGCGGCAACGACGCGCAGAAGACGATGGGGATCATCGCCATGCTGCTCTATTCGCAAGGGCGGCTGGGGACGAGCTTCCACGTGCCGCTGTGGGTGGTACTGTCCTGCCAGACCGCGATGGGCCTCGGTACGCTGATGGGCGGGTGGCGGATCGTTAACACCATGGGCACACGGATCACCCGCCTGACGCCACCACAGGGGTTCTGCGTGGAGACCGGCGGTGCGATCACGCTGTTCCTGGCGACCCATTTCGGCATCCCCGTCTCCACCACGCACACCATCACCGGTGCGATCGTCGGCGTCGGCGCGTCGCGGCGCCTGTCAGCGGTGCGCTGGAACGTGGCCTCGAGCATTATCATCGCCTGGGTGGTGACGATCCCGGCGGCGGCGCTGGTCGGCGCGCTGTTCTACTGGCTGACCGGCCTGTTCGGGTGATGGCAGCACCCCCCTTCACCGCCGACGCACAGGGTGTCACACTGGCCGTCCGCCTGACCCCAAAGGCCACCCGCGATGCGTTT
>DATGEV010000037.1:0-3421 GCA_035309885.1 Sphingomonas sp. | reverse complement strand
CGCCTTTCCGGCGGTGGCGCGCTTCGAGTCTTTCCGTGAATGGATGTTCCGCACCGTCTCGCAGATCATGATCCACTACCGCGACTGCCCGCTCAACGGCGGCCAGGCGGGTGACGTGCATGGCGGCGACCGCATGCCGTGGATCGACGAGCGCCATGCCGCCCCGCTCGCCCGGATGGCCTGGCAGGTGCACGTCCATGGCGAGGCCAAGCCCGAGCTCGCGGCATGGTGTCGGGAGAATGGCGTGCCGCTGCATGTCTTCCCGTGGAAGCCGGTGCTGGGCGAGGCCGGGCTGGCCGCGAACGCCGCCTATCTCATCCGCCCCGACAGCTATGTCGCATTCGCGGATCCTTCCGGCGACCCCGGCGTGCTGCACCGCTACTTCGCGGACCGCGGGCTACGCCCCTGAACCGGTCAGTCGCGATCGCCGCCCTGCACGGCCTCGTCGGCCTCGGCCTTCGCGATCGCCGAGAGCACAGCGGGCGACAACCCCGACGGTACCTCGTCGAGCAACCCACCGAGCAGCGACGACACCTCGACGTCCGAGCCCTGCGCGCGCCGATCGAGCGCGGTGAAGCCTGCCTCCAGCAAGGTTGCGACATGGCGGTCGCGGGTCAGCCGTGTCGGCTCGCCCATCACCACCGCCACCAGCCGGTGCCCGCCCCGGATCGCCGAGGCTGCCAGCGTGAAGCCCGCATCCACCGTATAGCCGGTCTTGATGCCATCGACGCCCGGCACCGCGCCGAGCAGATGGTTGTGATTGACCATGTGCTGCGCGCCCCAGCTGAAGGTCCGCGTGCTGAAATAGGGGTAGCGATCGGGATGGTCGCGCAGCATCGCCAGCGCCAGCAGCGCCAGATCCTGCGCCGAGGTGAAGGTGGCGGGATCGGGCAGGCCGGTGGCGTTGCTGAACATCGTCTGCCGCATGCCGAGCGCGCGCGCCCTGGCGGTCATCATCCGCGCGAAGGCGGGCTCGCTGCCGCCCAGCCGCTCGGCCAGCGCCACCGCGACGTCGTTGGCGGACTTGACCGCGATCACCCGGATCGCATCCTCGACGCTGATCGTCTGGCCCGGCCGCAGCCCCAGCTTGGACGGTTTCTGCGCGGCGGCGTGCGCGGTCATGATGATGCGGTCCGACAGGTGCAGTCGCCCCTGGTCGAGCGCATCGAAGGCGAGGAACAGCGTCATCACCTTGGTGATCGAGGCGGGATGGCGGATCTCCTCGGCCGCCTGCGAATAGAGCACCGCGCCATCGCCGGCATCGATCAGGATCGCCGAATAGCGCGCCGGCCCGAGCGGACTCGCCATCGCCGGCGCCGCGACCCCCAACAGCAGCGCGATCGCCATCGCGATCCGCCTCACCAATCGCCCCAGCACGCCCCCAACCCACATCATCCCGACTCCAATTCCGCATGCTGCGATGATGCACGCCCCTTACACATGGAAAAATGAACGGCGAGCACGAAGGGGCACGTCGATCACCGAACCCGCCAACGCATCGTCGGAGGCGAAAATGTGTTTTCACATTGCGTCCGCGGCCGGCTTCCGCTTTCTGGTACGTGAAGGGATGCTGTTGCACCCGAGTGGGAGTGTCTGGATCCTGTGAACCCGATGACGCGTCGCTCTGTCCTGCCCGCCCTGATCGCGCCGATTTTGCTGGCGGCGGCGCCGTCCGGGACACAGCAACCGGCGCAGACGCCTCCACCGGCGCCGACCCCGCTCCTCCCCCCCTCCTTCAACGCGCCGCCGACACCGGCCCCGGAAGCGCCTCCGGCCCCGCCCGAGCATGTCGCGCCGCCGTTGAGCGACGCGCAGCAGGCCCAGCTCCGCGCGATGCTGGCAGACGCCGAGGCCAATGGCCTGCCCGCGCGTCCCGCCCCGCCCGAGGGCGATCAGGCCGCGCTGGTGCGGGCCACGCTCGACTATGCGCAGGCGCTTCATGCGGGGCGCCTTGCGCCTTCGGACTATATGCACGACTGGGGGCTCCGGCCGCCGCCCTTCGATCCTTGGCCCGGCTTCCGCGATGCCGTGCAGCAGGATCGGCTCACGGCGTGGATCGCCTCGCTCCCGCCGCCCTATACCGGCTATGACACGCTGCTTAAGGGGCTGGCGAACTATCGCACGATCGACGCGAAGGGCGGCTGGCCAACCATCCCGGACGGTCCCGAGATCGGGGTCGGCACCACCGACAAGCGCGTCGCTACGCTCCGCAAACGGCTCACGGTGGAGGATGATGCGGTCGGCACCACCACCGGGCCCGCGCACTACGACAAGGCGATGGTCGAAGCGGTACGCCGCGCACAGCGGCGCTATGGGCTCAAACCCACCGGGACGCTGAACAAGGAGACGCTCGACGCGCTCAACGTCACCGCGCACGATCGCGTCCGCCAGATCCGCGCGAACATGGAGCGCTGGCGCTGGCTGCCGGCGGAGCTGCCGACGCATCGCATCCAGGTGAACATCGCCGCCGCCGTGCTCACCGTGTTCGAGGCCGACACGCCGGTCACATCGATGCGCGCAGTCACCGGCCGGCCGGGCGACGAGACGCCGATGCTGATGTCGCAGGTGCACAGCGTCGTCTTCAACCCGCCGTGGAACGTGCCGAGCTCGATCGCGACCAAGGAGCTATGGCCCAAGGAGCACGCGCATCCGGGCTATCTGCGCAAGCACGGCTTCCGCGTCATCAGCACGCCCGATGGCGGGAAGCGACTACAGCAGCGCGCCGGCGACCAGAGCGCGCTCGGCCGGATGAAGTTCGATTTCGACAATCCCTACGGCGTCTATCTGCACGACACGCCGACGCAGAAGACCTTCGGCGGCTACAGCCGGATGGTGAGCCATGGCTGCGTGCGGCTCGCACGTCCGCTCGATCTCGCCAAGCTGGTGCTGAAGGACGATCCGACCTGGACGCCCGAGGCGATCGATGCAGCGCTCGCCAAGGGCGACACGGTGCGTGCGCCGCTGCCCCAGAAGATCGCCGTTTACCTGCTTTACTGGACCGCGTTCGGCAGTGCCGACGGCACCATGAGCTTCCGCGGCGATCCCTATGGCTGGGATAGCGAGCTTGCCAGCCGGATCGAAGCCGCCGGCACCCGCGCGGCCCAGACGGTCGCCAATCGATAAGGGGACAATCCATGACCATGCATCGCCCTGCGGCGCTGGCCGCGCTGATCGCGACGGGAGGGCTGCTGCTCTCCGCCTGCCACAAGGCACCAGAGGCGCCGGCCAACGAGGCCAACGTCGCCGTGCCGCTGCCGGAGGCCCCGCCGCCCGCCAACGTCGCGAACGAGGCACAGCCCGCGCCCGCGATGAAGGAAACCGCCGTGGCGCCGCCCGACAATTATCAGCTCTCCGATGACGAGCAGATCCGCGAGGATGCCGAGGCGACGGGCATGACCTCACGCACGCACGCCGGCGAAGC
>DATGEV010000036.1:0-4728 GCA_035309885.1 Sphingomonas sp. | reverse complement strand
ATCGAGGACGTGATGCGCTTCCTCGATAACGTGCTGACCGACTATATCGAACGTGCCGAGCCCGGCATGGAGCGCGCCAAATATTCGGCGATGCGCGAGCGTTCGGTGGGCCTCGGCGTGATGGGCTTCCACTCGTTCCTGCAGGCGCGCGGCCTGCCGTTCGAAAGCGCGATGGCGAAGAGCTGGAACATGAAGATGTTCCGCCACATCCGCGCCAAGTCGGACGAGGCCTCGATGCTGCTGGCGCACGAGCGCGGGCCGTGCCCCGACGCCGCCGATCAGGGCGTGATGGAGCGGTTCAGCTGCAAGATGGCGATCGCGCCGACCGCGTCGATCTCGATCATCTGCGGCGGTACGTCGGCCTGTATCGAGCCGATCCCGGCCAATATCTACACCCACAAGACGCTGTCGGGCAGCTTCTCGATCAAGAATTCGTATCTTGAGAAGCTCCTCATGGCGAAGTCCAAGAATTCGGACGCGGTGTGGAACACGATCCTCGAGAAGGGCGGCTCGGTGCAGCATCTCGACTTCCTGACCCAGGAAGAGAAGGACTGCTTCAAGACCTCGTTCGAGATCGACCAGCGCTGGCTGATCGAGCTCGCCGCGGATCGCACGCCCTACATCGATCAGGCGCAGTCGCTGAACCTGTTCATCCCGGCCGACGTCGAGAAGTGGGATCTTCTGATGCTCCACTTCCGCGCGTGGGAGCTGGGTGTGAAGTCGCTCTATTATCTCCGCTCCAAGTCGGTGCAACGCGCCGGCTTCGCGGGCGGGGTCGAGGCGGACAACACGATCGACCTCAAGCAGGTCGACGTCGCCGAGACCGATTATGACGAATGCCTCGCCTGCCAGTGACGGCGGGCGGGCCCAGCCACTCCGTCCTTCCGCGACCAGACGCGCTCCCCGACAGCGCGACGCGGGAGGACGGAGACCAGGGCTGAACCCGATCACACAACAGACCGATCATCAGCCGGGGGGCGAGCATGGGGAAACAAGGGGCATGACCTTTACAGGACGACTTCTCACCGGCGCGGCACTCATCTCGCTGACGATCAGCGGCATGGCATCGGCTGCCTCCGGCGTGCCCGGCGGCCGGGCGCGCGAAGCCGCGTTCGACGCCTCGATCAGCAGCGCCGACCAGACCGCCTGGCTCAAGGACATGTCGTCCGCCCCCAACAATGTCGGCAGCCCGCACGACAAGGCCAATGCCGAAAAGACCCTTGCGCTGTTCAAGTCATGGGGCTGGGACGCGCATATCGAGACCTTCCAGGTGCTCTATCCAACGCCGATCTCCACCACGCTGGAGTTGGTGACGCCGCAACATGTCGTGTTGGGCGGGCAGGAGCCGGCGGTGCCGGGCGATCCCACCTCGGCCGAACTGCAGGGCGCGCTTCCCCCCTATGTCGCCTTCCAGGGCGACGGCGATGTCACTGCGCCGGTGGTCTACGTCAATTACGGCATGCCCGCCGACTATGACGAGCTGGCGCGGCGCGGCATCGACGTGAAGGGCAAGATCGTGCTCGCCCGCTACGGCGCCGGCTGGCGCGGGCTGAAACCGAAACTAGCACAGGAGCATGGCGCGGCCGGCTGCCTGATCTATTCCGATCCCGCCGACGACGGCTACGGCAAGTGGGACAGCTATCCGCGCGGCGGCGGGCGCCCGGCCGACGGCGTCCAGCGCGGATCGGTGCAGGACATGACCACCTATCCGGGCGATCCGCTGACGCCCGGCGTGGGTGCCACCGCCGACGCCAAGCGGCTAACCCGCGAGCAGGCGGTGACGATCCTCAAGATCCCGGCGCTGCCGATCTCCTACGCCGATGCGAGCAAGCTGCTCGCCGGGCTCGAAGGCCCGCTGGTGCCCGAGGATGCGCGCGGCGGCCTGCCGCTCGCCTATCATTTTGGCGGCACGGCCGCGGTGAGCGCGCATCTCGCGGTCAAGTCCGACTGGTCATTGAAGCCGATCTACGACGTGATCGCGGTGATGAAGGGCAAGAGCCGCCCCGACGAGTGGGTGATCCGCGCCAACCATCGCGACGGCTGGGTGTTCGGCGCCGCCGATCCGCTGTCGGGCCATGTCGCCATGCTGTCCGAGGCCAAGGCGCTGGGCGAACTGGCGAAGAAGGGCTGGCGGCCCGAGCGCACCATCGTCTACGCGAGCTGGGACGGCGAGGAGCCGGGCCTGATCGGATCGACCGAATGGGTGGAAACCCATGCCGACGAGCTCAAGCGCAAGGCCGTGCTCTACATCAACACCGACAATAACGGCCGTGGCTTCGTGCGCGTCGAGGGCAGCCACGACCTGCAGCATTTCGTCGAACAGGCGACCGGCGACGTCACCGATCCCCAAACCGGCGTAACGCTGGCGGCGCGCGCGCGCGCCGAAATCCTTGCGCACAATTACGAAAAGCCGGGCAGCGAGGAGGCGATCGACGTGGCCGCCGCCAAGGCCGGCGGTGACCTGCCGATCGGCCCGCTCGGCTCTGGGTCGGACTATTCGGCCTTCCTCCAGCATCTCGGCATTCCGGCGCTGAATGTCGGCTTCGGCGGCGAGGACGCGACCAGCGGTTCCTACCACTCGGTCTATGACAGCTTCACCCACTTCACCCGCTTCGACGATCCGGGCCTACGCTATGGCGCGGCGCTGTCGAAGCTGACCGGGCGACTGGTGCTGCGCGCCGCCGACGGTGATCGCGTGCCGGCTCGTTACACGGACTTCGCCAGCACGGTCGCGCGCTATGTCGGTGAGGTGAAGACGCTCGCCGCCGATCGTCGGAGCAAGGATCTCGCGCTCGCGACCCTGACCGACGGCGACAGCTTTCGCCTCGCCTCTCATTCCACCGATCCGACCACCGCGCCGGCCGCGAAGCCGGTCACGCCGCTGATCGACATGCTGGTGCTGGAACGCGCCTCGGCCCGCCTCACCCAGTCGGCGGCGGCCGCGGACTCGATGCTGGCCAAGGAGGACGACTTCGCACCCGCCACCCGCGCGCGGATCGACGCGACGTTGAAGGACATCGACCAGACGCTGATCGATCCGGCCGGCCTGCCCTTCCGCCCCTGGTTCAAGAATCTGGTGTACGCGCCGGGCCGCTTCACCGGCTATGGCGCCAAGACGCTACCGGGCATCCGCGAAGCGATCGAGGAGCGCCGCTTCGACGACGCCACCGCCTATGTCGGCAAGACGGCGGCGGTGCTCAACGCCTATGCCGATCGCCTCGACGCAGCCGTGAAGGAGGCCAAGGCGCCGTGATCGCCGCCTCCGCCTCCCAAAACAGGGCCTTTGCGCCTATATATGCCGGGATGGAGACGCGTGCCCCATCCCGGCCGGAGGCGTCATTCCGCCTCTTCGAACAGCTCGACGGCGACGTCGGCGTTGGCGGAGAGGCGCACCCTTCCCCCCTCGATCTCGGCGACGAGGCCGATCGGGATGTAATGATGCTTGGCACCCTCGCCGCCCAGCCCCTGCGGGCTGTCGGCCTTGGTGAGCTTGATCCGGTCGCCCCCGTCCGGACCTTTGGCAAGATGGTCGACCGTGCCGAGATGCACGCCGTCCGCACCGATCACCTCGGCATGTTCCTTGATCTGGGACGTGTCGACCATCGCGATGCTCCTTCGCAGGGGTTTCGCACCGCTCAACGCGTGGCGCCGCTTGCGGATGCCGCCGGCTCGCCCCTTTCCATCTTTTCTGCCTGAAGGACCGTTCGATGCCTCTCCTCCAAGCCTCCAAGACCTACAAGCCCTTCGAATATCCGTGGGCATTCGAGTTCTGGAAGCGCCAGCAGCAGCTCCACTGGCTGCCCGAAGAGGTGCCGCTCGGCGAGGATTGCCGCGACTGGGCGCAGAAGCTCACCGATCATGAGCGCAACCTGCTGACCCAGATCTTCCGCTTCTTCACGCAGGCCGACGTCGAGGTGCAGGACTGCTACCACGAGAAATACGGCCGGGTGTTCAAGCCCACCGAAGTGAAGATGATGCTCACCGCCTTCTCCAACATGGAGACGGTGCACATCGCGGCGTACAGCCACCTGCTCGACACCATCGGCATGCCCGAGAGCGAATATTCGGCCTTCCTCCAGTACAAGGAGATGAAGGACAAGCACGACTATCTTGCTACCTTCGGCGTCGATACGGACGAGGATATCGCGCGCACGCTCGCCATGTTCGGCGGCTTCACCGAGGGGCTGCAGCTGTTCGCGTCGTTCGCGATGCTGATGAACTTCCCGCGCTTCAACAAGATGAAGGGCATGGGCCAGATCGTCAGCTGGTCGGTGCGCGACGAGAGCCTGCACTGTGATGGCATCATCCGCCTGTTCCACGCCTTCTGCCAGGAGCGCGGTTGCCTCACCGCGTCGGTGAAGGACGACATCATGGACATGTGCCAGAAGACCGTCCGCATCGAGGACGCCTTCATCGATCTCGTGTTCGAGATGGGCCCGGTCAACGGTATGACGCCCAAGGACATCAAGCGCTACATCCGCTTCGTGGCGGACTGGCGGCTCGGCCAACTCGGCCTGAAGCCGATCTACATGATCGAGGAGCACCCGCTGCCCTGGCTGGCGCCGCTGCTCAACGGTGTCGAGCACGCCAACTTCTTCGAGACCCGCGCCACCGAATATTCGAAGGCGGCGACGCGCGGCAACTGGGGCGAGGTGTGGGACAATTTCGATCGCCGCAAGGCCGCAAAGTCCGCGCTGGTCGCCAATGAGGATGCGGCCGCGGCCGAAG
>DATGEV010000035.1:0-3892 GCA_035309885.1 Sphingomonas sp. | reverse complement strand
GCTCTATCTCACTGCCGGCAAGGCAGCGTTCGCACTGGTGTATGATCGGTCGCTCCGGGTCGAAGGGTATTTCGAAGAGACGAAGCTGCCCGCTATCCATGTCGGAGACCCGGCGAGCATCTACCTCATGGGCGTCGCTGACGAGATCCGCGGGCATGTCGAGAGCATTGCGGGTGCGGTGGAGGATCGCGAGCGCGCGGGCGGCGAGGCACAGGTCGCCAACGTCAATCCTTCCTTCACCTGGGTGCGGCTCGCCCAGCGCATCCCGGTTCGCATCGTGATCGACCATGTTCCGCCCGGCGTCCGCCTCGTGCCGGGCCAGACCGCCACCGTCGAAGTGCATAGCCGGGCGAATGAGGTGCAGATCAAGCGGAGTTTCCCCTGGTGAGGTGGCATCTCCCGCTCATTCTCGGCGGCGCGTTGCTGGCAGCGGGCTGCGCGGCCGTCGGCCCCAACTACAAGCTTCCCGAAGCGGCGGTCATCAACGCGCCGACCGCACAAGGCGCATTCGTGTCCGTCGGCAGCGCGATGACGGCCGATGAGCCACCCGACCATTGGTGGAAACTCTTCGACGATCCGAAACTGGACGAACTGATCGAGAAGGCGCTCGCCGGAAACACCGACCTTCGCGTCGCGGAGGCCAATCTCGAGCGCAGTCAGGCCCTTCTCGCTGATGTCAGGTCGAGCCGCATGTCCGGCTTGGCCGATGCCGAGGCAAGCTATGTGCAGCAATCGGCCGAACAGTCCCTGCAGCACGTCCAGCCTCCCGAGCGCTACACCTACAATGTCGGCCTCGCGATCAGCTATGACCTCGACCTGTTCGGCGGCATCCGACGGGGCATCGAGGCCGCCAACGCCGACCGCGAAAGCGTCGCCGCGGCGCGCGACCTCGTGCGCGTCAACGTCGCGGCGGAGACGGCTCGCGCCTATTCGGACGTCTGCAACGCCGGCAACCAGCTCGACGTGCTGAGACACTTCATCGCCGTGCAGGAGCAGAGCCTGGTGCTCACGCGCTCCCTCATCGCCCATGGGCGTGCGCCCCAGTTCGAGGCAGCCCGCCAACAGAATACGATCGATACCAGCAAGGCCCAGCTATCCCCGCTCGAGGCACAGCAGCGCAATGCCGCCTTCCGTCTGGCGACGCTGGCCGGCATTCCTCCCGCGCAGTACGATCGCAGCCTTCTCGCATGCCATACGCCGCTCCGCCTGCATGCACTTCTGCCGACCGGCGATGGGCAGGCGATGCTGAAGCGCCGGCCGGACGTCCGTGCCGCAGAGCGTCTGCTCGCGGCGTCCACCGCGCGCATCGGCGTCGCCACTGCCGCCCTCTACCCGGACATCAAGTTCGGAGCATCGGTCGGATCGACCGGCGCGGCGGCGGACTTGCTCTCCCCCCTCACCAATCGGTTCGGCTTCGGGCCGATGATCAGCTGGAACCTCAATCGCAGCGCCGTCAGGGACAGGATCCGGGCGGCCGAGGCCCAATCGCGGGCCAGCCTCGCGATGTTCGATGGCACCGTGCTGTCGGCCCTCCGGGAGACGGAAACGTCGCTGGACGACTATGGCGCCGCGCTGGATCGGCTGGATCGGCTGCAGGCCGCGCTCGCCGAGGCGCAGACCGTTCGGCTCCGCACGGAACAGCTGCACCGGGGCGGCAAGGTCGGTGGTCTTGTCGCGCTCGACGCGGAACGGACATGGGTGATCGCCGAGGCTGCGGTCGCGTCCCAGCAGGCGACGATCAACAACAACCAGATCACGGTGTTCCTGGCCCTGGGTGGTGGGTGGCAGTGACATCGCCGGGTGCGTGCCGCCTGCGTCCATGACGGGCCCCTCAGACCCGAACCGGCATCTAATGCATCGATCGATATTCAAGGAGATCATGTGTGGATTTGTACGAGAATGATGTAGCGGAGTTTGGCGACACGCAAACGGCCGTCGCACCCACGCGAAGCGAGGTAACGAAGGCCAGCGAGATCGAGCGCGCCGTCCGAACGCTGATCGCGGCGACGGGCGACAACCCCGATCGCGAGGGCCTGATCGACACCCCCGGCCGCGTCAGGCGTGCATGGCGGGAATGGTTCGCGGGCTATGATATCGACCCGGCAGCGCTTCTGGCCCGGACCTTTTCCGAGGCGGAGAATTATCAGGAAACGATCACGCTGCGATCGATCCCGTTGGTATCGACCTGCGAGCATCACGTCGCCCCTATCCATGGCTTCGCGCATGTCGCCTATCGTCCGGCCAGTCGCGTCGTCGGTATTTCCAAGCTGTCTCGCGTGGTGGATGCCTACGCCCGCCGCCTGCAGCTACAGGAGCGCTTGACCAACCAGATCGCCAACACACTTGATCTGGTCCTCAAGCCTCGTGGCGTGGCGGTGGTGATCGAAGCGACCCACGGTTGCATGTCGACCCGTGGCGTAAATCAGCATGGCGTTTCGTTGGTCACGCAGAGCTGGCTGGGCGATTTTCGCGATGACCCGGTTCTGCGACGCGAGCTATTAGCCACTTTGCCGCTCGGTCGGGGGGAAGCTTTGGGTTGATCGTGCCCCCCCGAGCATCGATGTCGAAGCCCGTTCGGACATGAAGCGGGCATATCGTGTCGCGATGCGTGACACCGCGGCGCGACAACCGAGGTCCGTTCTATGGCCGATCAGATCGTCTTCATCGTCCGCCTGCCGGGCAAGCCTGATCCCCAGCGCCGGAGCCCTCGCCTGGCAAGGACTTCGGCGCATCTCCCAGGACATGCAGACGACGGCCAGTAACGACCATCCGGTGTGTCCGGCTCACGCGATCGCGAGTTTGGCGCGCGCAATGGCCGTATCGGCGCTCGTCAGGCCAGGGCGAAGCGGGATGGCGCCGCCGGATGACGCAGCGCCTTGCTAGAAGGCGCAGACCAGACCGAACACCAGCACATCGCGGCTGTGCGTATCGCGGGCGTAATAATCCCGATCAGGGCCCCCGCCCGACCAGCTCGCCTGCAGGCTGAGGCGCCCGAGCTGGTGTGCGATCCCCAGCCGCCAGTCATAGCGGGTGCGCCGCGACATGAATGCGAGCGGGCCGCCGGTCTGCGTCAGCACGCCGACATGGCCATTGAGCCGCCAGCGCGGCGCGATCCGCGCCACGCCGTCGGTTTCGAGGTAGACCGTCGACACGCCATGGCGGAAATAATTGGGCGAGAAATGGATGTGCGAAGCGATCGGCCCGGTGATCAGCCCGGCGTAGATCTCGGTATAATCCGCCGAGGCGCCGCCACTGTAATATTCGGTGTAGCTGGCATTGGCCACGCCGAGATCGATCACCGCCCCGGCCTTGGTCTTCCAAGCGTAACCGGCATTCTCCTGGAAGCCCAGCACCCGCACACCTTCATGCCGTGTCGCCACCGCCGTGACCGCTCCGCCCAGATAGAAGCCCGCCGCCATATCGTAGGAGAGATCGAGCGTGGCGACCGGTCGCCCCTCGCTCAGCGAGCGGCCGCGGAACCGGTCGTCACTCTGGATCGACACGCTGCCGGCAAACTGCGCAACGGCGGGCGTCGTGCAGCACAGCATCGCCAGCCCGACGCAGGAGCGGACCATGTCCCACCGCACACGGGGGGAACTAGCGGCGGATGTTCGCCGCCATCTTCGGCGGGGTCGCGCAAGCGCAGCCACAGGACCGGTCAGCCCCAAGAAGCGTGGCGCAGGCATCGATCGCGCCCCCGTCCACCCGCGCGGAAACCAGCGCGAAAGGGCCGCCACCATGCGTCCGCCGCTCGCGTATCAGGGCCATCAGGCCACTGACATGCGCGGCCGCATAGGAACTGCCATTGACCAGATACCATCGCCCCCCCGGCTCCGTGGTGGGGATGTCGCGCCCCGGCGCAGTGTAGACCTTCAGCGAAGACGCCGCCAAG
>DATGEV010000034.1:0-7160 GCA_035309885.1 Sphingomonas sp. | reverse complement strand
CGACGCCCATCAGATAGCGCGGCTTGGCCGGATCGAGCTGGCCAGGCGCGTAATCGAGGCAGGCGAACATCGCCTCCTGCCCCTCACCCACCGCAAGGCCACCCACCGCATAGCCGTCGAAGCCGATGTCGAGCAGCGCGTCAGCGGACGCCTTGCGGAGCTGCTCGTCGAGCGCGCCCTGCTGGATGCCGAACAGCGCCGCGCGCGCGGCATGCTCGCCGCCGCCGTCGAACGCATCGCGCGAGCGCTTGGCCCAGCGCATCGAGCGCTCCATCGCCTTGGCCTGCACCTCGCGCGTCGAGGTGGTGGGCACCAGCTCGTCGAACGCCATCACGATGTCGGAACCGAGCAACCGCTGGATCTCGATCGAACGCTCCGGCGAGAGCATGTGACGCGATCCGTCGACATGGCTGGCGAAGGCGACGCCCTCCTCGCTGCGCTTGGTGAGCGCGGACAAGGACATCACCTGATAGCCGCCGCTGTCGGTCAGGATCGGGCGATCCCATTGCATGAACTGGTGCAGCCCGCCCAACTTCGCCACCCGCTCGGCGCCGGGGCGCAGCATCAGGTGATAGGTGTTGCCGAGGATGATGTCGGCGCCCACCGCGCGTACATCGGCGGGCTTCATCGCCTTAACGGTGGCGGCGGTGCCGACCGGCATGAAGGCGGGCGTGCGGATTGCGCCGCGCTGCATCTGGATGGTGCCGGTGCGCGCACGGCCGTCGGTGGCGGCGATCGAGAAGGAGAAACGGGGCTTCGTCATGGCGCGACGCTTTGCCGCGTGAGTGCGGCGAAGTCGAGGCATGGCCAATGTCCGAATGTCCCGCCTTAGGCGGCGAGCAGACCCTCCAGGGTGCTCACATCCACCGGCGGCGCACGCAGGAAGCCCTGATAAAAGTTGCACCCCTCACGCGCGAGCAGGGTGAGCTGCTCCTCGGTCTCGACGCCCTCGGCGACCACCGCGAGGCCCAGCGAGCGGGCCATGTCGATCACCGAGCGCACCACGATCCGATCACGCGCGCTGCCCGCAATGTCCTGTGCCAGCCGCCGGTCGATCTTGATCGTGTCGAGCGGCAGCGCCTTCAGATAGGCAAGGCTCGAATAGCCCGTGCCGAAATCGTCGACTGCGACGCGCAAGCCCCCCGATCGCAGCTCGGCGAGCAGCGCGGCGGCGGACGCCAGATCCTCGATCAGCCCGCTTTCGGTGACCTCGACGGTCAGCCGCTCACGCAACCCCGCCTGCTCGGCCCGGGCCAGAATCCGCTGGGCAAAGCCGGGCTGGGCGATGTCGGCGGAGGTGACGTTCACCGCGATGCGCAAGGCGCCCAACGCGCCCGTCCAACCGGCAGCGATACCGATTGCCTTGTCCTGCACATGGGTCGAAAGCTCGACCAGATAGTCGGATCGCTCGGCGGCGGCGAACAGCGCCTCGGCGCCCAGTTCGCCCAGCACCGGGTGGCGCCAGCGCGCCAGCGCCTCGACGCCGACGATGCGGCCGCTCGAGACCGAGACCTGCGGCTGCCACAGAATGTCGATGCGATCCTCGTCGAGGGCGAGGCGGAGGTCGTGCTCGAGCTGCCGATCCTCGACATGGCGGCTCTCCTGCCCCTCGGTGAAGACGCGCACCCGCGCTGTCTCGCCGTCGCGGGCATCGGCCAGCGCGAGGCTGGCATGGCGGAGCAGCTTGCCTGCATCCGCCTCGCCGGGCAGCCCGACGGCGATCCCTGCGCGCGCGGTGAGCGCCACGACATGCTCGGCCGCCACATAGGGCCTTCCGATCGCGGACAGCAGCTCGCCCGCGAGCAGCTCGGCCTCCTCCAGCGTTGCCGGTGCCGGCAGCCCGATCGCGAACTCAGCCCCCGCCAGTCGCGCGACCAACCGCCGCGCGCCGGTCGGCTGCGCCAGCCGCTCGATCCGGCGCGCGACCGAGCCGATGATCGAATCGCCCGCCGCACGCCCGAAGGCGGCATTGATCATGTCGAACCGGCTCAATCCGATCACCAGCAGGATCAGCCCCTCGCCGCGCGCCAGCCGCGCCTCCAGCCAGCGCCGGGCGCCATGGCCGTCATCAAGCCCGGTCAACGGATCGCGCGGCACCGCCGCCCTACCCGCGCGCAGCCCGTCGAGCGGCTCGACATGGCCGACGATCGTGGCGTCGGTCCCCTGCCCGGCCTCCTCGAGCCTCAGATGGTGCGCGACGCGGCGACCGTCGAGCGCGCTGTGGGCGAAGGGGGCGATGCCGCCCTCCTCGCGCAGGCGCGAGATTGCATGCAGCGCGGCGCGCATGCCTGCCCTGCCGATCAGGCGCTGCACCTGGCCGCGCGACACCTCGGCCGCGTCCTCCGGCAGGCCACTCACACGGGCCAGCGCCGGGCTGAGCGCCAGCGCTGCCGGGCGCCCCGGCGACCAGCGCCAGCTCATTTCTTCCGCCACCGGCAGTCCGGTGCCGCCCGCCGTCGCCCGCACGCCGCCAGCCAGCCGATCGGCATGGCGAACCGCGAACCGCAGCGCCTGTACGAACTCGCCCTCGGCGAAGGGTGACGACAGATAGTGGGTCGCGCCGGCCTCGTACGCGGCGGCGATCGCGGAAGCCTCGCGGCGCCCGGTGAGGAACAGAAGCGCCGCGCCATTGGCCTGCACCGCATCGGCGAGCACGCGCGCCGCCGCCAGCCCTTCGGCCAGCGCATCGCGCGCGTCGATCACCGCGACGCTAGCCCCGCTGGCGAGGAAATGGCGTTCCAGCGCCTCGCTTCGCCGCACCGCGATCGGCGCCCAGCCGGCCCGCTGCGCCATCCGCGCGAGCTCATCCCTCTGCCGGAACGACAGCATGAAGAGCGGCGTCGAACCGGCCGGAGCTTCATCGCTGCTCGAAATCTGCATTTTCCTCCGTCGGGCCATGCTCCGGTAAGCCCGGACACTATCGCTCCACGCTAGACGTCGCCGCGCAGGACGCCAACGGCCTTCGACATTCCTCCTGTCCCGACGCGAGAGCGGCCCACCCCTATGCCCCACACCCCCATGACCCACCCTTGTCGAGAGCCGCGGCAAGGCTTAGCTCAGGTGCATGGCGACCGACGACCTTCCCCCCACCGATCCGTCGCCCGGCGAAACGATGCTGCGCGACACATTCGGCCGGCGAATCGACTATCTCCGGATTTCGGTGACGGATCGTTGCGATCTGCGCTGCCGCTATTGCATGTCCGAGGCGATGAGCTTCCTGCCGCGCCATGCCATCCTCTCGCTCGAGGAACTCGCCGAGCTCGCCGACGCTTTCGTCGCGCGCGGCGTGCGCAAGATCCGGCTGACCGGCGGCGAGCCGCTGGCGCGGCGCGGGCTGACCGATCTTGCTCGGATGATCGGGCGTCATCTCGAGACCGGTGCGCTCAACGAACTCACTCTCACCACCAACGGCACGCGCCTCGCCGACCATGCCGCGGCACTGGTCGACGCGGGCGTCCGCCGGGTCAATGTCAGCCTCGACAGCCGCGATCCCGATCGTTTCCGCCACATCACCCGCACCGGCGACGTGCACGAGGTGCTGGGCGGAATCGCCGCCGCGCAGGCCGCCGGCCTCGCGGTCAAGATCAACATGGTGGCGCTCCGGGACTTCAACGAGGACGAGATCGCGCCGATGGTGGAATGGTGCGGCCAGCAGGGGCTGGACCTGACGCTGATCGAAACGATGCCGCTCGGCGTCGTCGACGAGGATCGCACCGATCGCTATCTGCCGCTCGACGGCGTGCGCCGCGATCTGGAGCAGCGCTTCACGCTGCGGCCCGACGAGCATCGCACCGGCGGCCCCGCGCGCTATGTCCGTGTCGCGGAGACCGGGCGCCGGCTCGGCTTCATCACTCCGCTCACCCACAATTTCTGCGAAGGCTGCAACCGTATGCGCGTGACGGTGGAGGGGCGCCTCTACATGTGCCTGGGCCATGACGACCGGGTCGACCTCAAGCAGGCGCTGCGCAACGGCGGCCGCGCGGCGCTCGATGCCGCGATCGATGACGCGCTGCGGCTCAAGCCCGAGCGCCACCATTTCCGGATCGCCGAGCGGGGTGCCGAACCCGCCGTCGCCCGCCACATGAGCGTCACCGGCGGATGAACAGCTATTCCGGCCGCCCCGAGCGGCACGAACCCCGGCTGGCGCTGCTCGCCTCCCCGACGCCTGCCGCGCAGGCCGCCGAGGTGGAGATGCGCCGGCGCTACGAATGGTGCTCGATCGCCGACGCCGACGTGGTGATCGCGCTGGGCGGCGACGGCTTCATGCTCCAGACGCTCCACGCGATGCTCGACGAGCACGAGATCCGCCCGGTGTTCGGGATGAACCTCGGCACCGTCGGCTTCCTGATGAACGAATGGCGGCTGGACGCGCTCCACGACCGCCTGTCGCGCGCGCGCGCCTTCTCGGTGACACCGCTCAGGATGGACGCCGAGACCGTCGATGGCGAACGCTTCACCAGCCCCGCGATCAACGAGGTGTCGCTGCTGCGCGAAACCCGCCAGACGGCGTGGATCGAGGTGAGCGTCGACAATCGCGTGGTGCTGCCCGAACTGGTCTGCGACGGCGTGATGGCCGCGACCGCGGCGGGCTCGACCGCGTACAACCTGTCGGCGCAGGGTCCGATCCTGCCTTTGGGCTCGGGGCTGGTGGCGCTGACGCCGATCAGCGCCTTCCGCCCGCGCCGCTGGCGGGGTGCGATCCTGCCCGAGACCGCACGCATCACCTTCCGCGTGATCGATCCGGTGAAACGCCCGGTCAGCGCCGTCGCCGACCAGCGCGAAATCCGCGACGTATCGTCGGTGAGCATCTCGATCGACCGTTCGATCGCGCTCACGCTGCTGTTCGATCCCGAGCATGCGCTGGACGATCGCATCACGATGGAGCAATTCGCAGTTTAGCTGTGGATAATGCACAGAGAGGGTTGCAAGGCCCCGAATGCTGATGCATAGGCCCGCCACGCCCGGCGAGGGCGTCGTTCCCCGGTAGCTCAGTGGTAGAGCGTTCGACTGTTAATCGAATGGTCGCTGGTTCGAATCCGGCCCGGGGAGCCACCGCCTTTCGCTGCGGTTCCTACGCCAGAATACGCTAAACTACGCTAGAGCCGGCCCGGTCGTGTCCCGCGGCGTGGTGCACACAGCGACGAAGACCGAAGGCCCACGTCCGCGCCCACATGCGGATTCGGGTGCGGTTCGGTTGCCTATGCTCACTTCGACGCTTCGGCGTTCCAGCCTGCCACCCTCTTGCGCGCCTCCGCCAACAGCCGTCGAGCTCCGCGCGATCCTCGACCATCCCGCGCAGGATGACCGTGTTGACGGTCTGAGTCGCCGTGATGTCCTCCAACGCTGTTTGCCGGTCTCGATCGCGCCATAGCGATCGAGCAATCCGAACCAGGCTGGACCGGCGCGCGGCGCGGCGGAGAGCGCCTGCGCGGGAATCAGGCCGTTCTCGACATAGAGCGCGAGCTCCTGATGCAAGCCGAGCGCTGGATAGTCGAGGGAGTTGAGGAAGCCCGCGTCAGTGCCGGCCATGATGGTGACGCCCGCGAAGGATCTGTTTACCGGGCGCCGGTGACGTTATCTCGATCGGAATGTCCAGTTCGAGGCCAGTAATCGACGTCAGGCCTCCAGAGTTGATCGTGGCTACCTGCTCGGTTCTTGGAATGAGCGACATACTCCATTCCGCTAACGACCGTTTGCTACCCTCTGATAAGTCAGCGACGTCCAGCCCTTACCCCAAATCCAACGACATCATCTGGGCGAGAACAGCTGTTCCGGTGCAAGATGAACGAAGGGCGGGCTTCAGGAGCCGACAAGAAGCCCGGGAACGACCGGCATTGCCCGCTGCAGTCCGTCCCGTTTCAGGCGATCGGCATCAAAAAGGACGAACTGCGCTGGCTTCAAAGCTTGACGCGGGCCATCCCCGCTTCGGCATAACGGGGGCCGGCCGTACTTCCTGTGGGCGCCGCCGCCGCGATCCTGGCGAGATCGTCCGCATTCAGCGTCACATCCGGCGCGCCGGCACTGTCACGCAATGTTTCGCTGCGCTTGACGCCGGGGATCGGCACAATGTCCTCGCCCTGTGCGAGCAGCCAGGCCAGCGCAATCTGCGCGTTCGACACACCATGGCGACCAGCCACCTCGGCAATCGCGTCGACAATGGCGAGGTTCTTCGGCATGTTCATGGGCAGGAAACGAGGATCGTTGCGCCGCCAGTCGTCAGCCGGCAGTTCGTCCAGGCTGCGAATGCCGCCCGCCAGAAAGCCACGCCCCAGCGGACTGTAGGGGACGAAGCCGATGCCGTTTTCGCGACAGGCGGAGAGGATGTCGCCTTCCACGTCGCGTTCCCAGATCGAATATTCGCTCTGCAGTGCTGCAATGGGATGGACTCTGGCGGCGCGACGAACGGTGTCGGCGGCCGCCTCGGAGAGTCCAAGATAACGGACCTTCCCCTCCTTGACGAGCTCGGCCATGCCGCCGACAGTCTCCTCGATCGGCACGTTCGGATCGACCCGGTGCTGATAGAACAGGTCAATCACGTCGACGCCGAGCCGCTTGAGGGAGCCCTCGCAAGCACGGCGGGCGTTCTCCGGACTACCGTCGATGCCGACGGGCGTGTCCCCATCCCAGCGCATCGCGAACTTGGTAGCGATGATGAGACCGTCGCGGCGCCCTTTGATCGCTGCGCCGAGCAGATCCTCGTTGCGGAACGGGCCGTACATCTCGGCGGTGTCGAAGAAGGTGATGCCGAGATCGATCGCCTCGTGGATAGTGCGCGTGGAAACCGCGTCGTCGGCGATACCGTAGTTGATGTTGCCTTCGCGGATCATCGGCATGCAGCCGATGCCGATCGCGGATACCTTCAGGCCATGGCCCAGTGTCCGATACTTCATGATAGTCTCCTGCGTTCAAGGATGAGTGTCAGAGCCGCTCGTCGACCAGTTCCTCGCTTTTCGTCCACAGCGCCTTCGTATGCTCGCGATCGAGCGCGTAGGGGCGGACGCCGCCACTGAAGCCCTCGCCGTCCACGATCTCCGCGACATAGCAATCCTCACAATAGCGGCCGCCGATCTCGTTGTTCGCCGCGACAGCTGCCGCCCGGACGGACGTTGCAGCACCTTGCGGGATCGACCTGTCAGCGAACGGCGCGCCACCATGTTCCT
>DATGEV010000033.1:0-7436 GCA_035309885.1 Sphingomonas sp. | reverse complement strand
TCCTCCACGCGCAGATCGTCGAGGCCGCGCTCGCCCGGCGCGATCCAGTCGCCGAACGCGCTGTCCACCTGTCCAGCCGGTAGGCCGGCTCGCAACGCCAGTCCTCGCGCCCGGAACAGATGGGCATGGCGCGCCTCGTCGCGGGCATGGGCGAAGAAGCGTCGGCGCAGCTCTGGATCGCGGGTGAGCTCGGCAGCGCGCACCAGATCGCGTCCGCCATCCGCCTCCACCTGGGCAAACTGGAGTAGTTTGCGCGCGCGGCGGCGCGGGTTCGCCCACACGACCCAATAGAGCGGACGCAGTACCGACGGCATCGCCTCAACTCCCCACCCCACGCGGCCGTCAGCGACCGCGCCGCACTCCCGGTGCGGGCTCCTTCCTTTTCGTCCTGAGTTAGTGTCCATGCCGGCCGGGGAGGTTCAAAGCGGATCTGTCGCGTTTGCGCGGCCAAAAGGCGATGAACCAAAGCGTGCCCGCCCGGCACATACTCGGTCGACAGAGGAAGATGGGATGCGCAGATCCGGTAATCGTGGCGTAGGCGAGTGGACGCGCAAGGGCACGCGTCGCATGGCGGAGCGGCCCGTCGCGCATGTCCACGCGGTTGGCACCGCGGTGCCGACGCATGACATCCACGATCCCTTCGTCGCCTGGGCGATGCCCCGCATCGCCGATCCGCGCGAGCAGGCTCTGTTCCGCCGGATGGCGGCACGATCGGGCATCGAGCATCGCTGGTCGGTGCTGCCGCGCGCGCCGGACGGCGGATCGCCGGTGGCGCCGGGCGGCTTCTACGCGGGCAACCACCTGCCACCGACCTCGCGACGGATGGAATTCTATGCCGAGGCCGCGCCGACGCTGGCGCTGAAGGCGATCGCGGCGCTCGGCGAAAAGACCTCGCTCGACGGGATCACGCACCTGGTGGTGGCGAGCTGCACGGGCTTCATGGCGCCGGGCGTCGATCAGGTGATCGCCGCGCGCCTCGGCCTCGATCCTGGCGTCGAGCGGACGCTGGTGGGCTTCATGGGGTGCTATGCGGCGGTGGCGGCGCTGCGCGTCGCGCATCATATCGCGCGCTCCGAGCCCGAAGCGCGTGTGCTCGTGGTGACGGTGGAGCTGTCGACGCTGCACCTGATCGATACGCAGGCGATCGAGCCGCTGCTGGCGATGCTGCAGTTCGCCGACGGGGCCGCCGCCGCCGTGGTGAGCGCCGAACCGTCGAGCCTGGCGATCGACCGCTTCTTTGCCACGACGCTTCCCGACAGCAGCGACCTGATCCGCTGGACGATCGGTGACGAAGGCTTCGAGATGCATCTGTCGGGCGAGGTGCCGGGCCGGATCGCCGACGCGCTACGCGAGCCCGACGCACGACGGAAAATCATGGGTGATCGCGATCCCGCGGCGCTCGACTGGGCGGTGCATGCCGGTGGACGCTCGATCCTCGATGCGGTCGAGCATGCGCTGGATTTGCCGGGGGACGCGTTGGCGGCCTCGCGGTCGGTGCTCCGGCGCTATGGCAACATGTCATCGGCGACGCTGATGTTCGTGCTCGCCGATCTGATGGAGCGTCCAGCGCGATCGGATGGCGTAGCGATGGCGTTCGGGCCCGGCCTCGCCGCCGAAGGCTTCGCGTTCCGGAGCGTCTGACGATGGCGCCCGCCTCCCTCGCGCGATCAGTCGCGCAGCCGCTCGACGCAGAGCCGGAAGGGGAAACGGCGGGCAATCGTCACGGTTTCGGGCGCCACCCCGGCGTCGGCCAGGATCGCGCGCCATTCGGGCGGGCGGAAGGAGCGCTCGATCGACAACGTCCCGTCCTCGCGCACGATCCGATGCACCCCCATCAGCCGTGCGAGCAGCGGGAAGCCGGCATGCGCGAAGCGGTGCCGGTGCAGATCGCTGATCAGCCAGCCGCGCGCCACCGTCGCCTCCATGTAGTCAATGAAGCTCCTCAGCTGCGCGTCGGTCATGTGGTGCGTGACCTGGCTGCTGATGATGAAATCGAGCGCGCCGGGGACGTCGCGATAATCCCCCGTGCGATAGTCGATCGCCATGTCGGGCGGCGTGGCGGCCTGCGCGATAGCGGCGCTGCGCGGATTGAGATCGACTCCGACGAGTTCGACCTCGATGCCCCGCCGGCGCGCCCATTGCGCGATCGCGCGCAGCATGTCGCCCGCGCCGAAGCCGACGTCGAGCAGGCGAAAGCGGGTAAGTCCGCGCGTCGCGCGATCGAGATAGTGGAGTGTCGGGTGCGCGGTGAAGGTCCAGCGATTGACACGCGACAGGTCGCTGAGGACGCGGGCGTAGGTCTCCGTGTCGAGATCCTCGGCGTCCATCTGTTCTTCGGTCCGGCTGCGGATGGCGAGGATTGACATGATTTTTCGATCCATACCGATTTAAAATCGGTATGGTTGATATTATAAATTCCAATTCTATTCAATAAAATTACGAATATTATCTCAATAATATCTGGATTTATCATTCATCAATAGATGGCGAGCGCGAGGTGGGGCATGTCTATGGTGTCACAATATTGCGGGCCTAAGCGATGATCTATCCGCGCTATGTCCAGGGCTGTTCTGCCGTGGCGGATCATTATGATGAACTCGATCCGGTCTATCGCACGCTGTGGGGCGAGCATGTCCATCACGGATTCTGGGCGAATGGCCGCGAGACGTCGCGGCAAGCCGTCGCGGCGCTAAGCGATCTTGTCGGCGCGCGGCTCGGCTATGCGGGGGGCGACCGGCTGGTTGATATCGGCTGTGGCTATGGGGCGACGGCGCGGCGATTTGCGGCGCGCGGGGCGATCGTCACCGGACTCACGATTTCTCGCGCACAGTACGAGGCGGCGACGCCGGCCGCCAATGTGATGCTGCTCTGCCGGGACTGGCTGGCGAACGCCTTGCCCGACGCCGCGTTCGACGGCGCCTACGCCATCGAGAGTTCGGAGCATATGGTCGACAAGCCGCTATTCTTTGCTGAGGCGCGACGGGTGCTGCGGCCGGGTGCGCCGCTGGTCGTCTGCGCCTGGCTCGCCGACGCGCGGCCGACACGGTGGCAGGTCGATCATCTGCTCGAGCCGATCTGCCGCGAAGGCCGACTGCCCTCACTTGGCAGTGCCGCCGAGTATCGCGCGATGGCCGAGGCGGCGGGCTTCTCCTGTCGCGACTTTGCAGACATCAGCGCGTCGGTGGCGCGCACCTGGGCGATCTGCACATGGCGTTTCGTGCGCGGCCTGGCGGTCGATGCCGAAGTCCGGCGGGCGGCGCTGACCGCGCGCAACCGATTGTTCGCGCTCAGCCTCCCCCGTCTGATGCTCGCCTATCGGACCGGGGCGTTGCGTTACGGCGTCTTCACCTTCTTGGCCCCCAGGCCGTAGCGATAGAGGCCGGCATGGCGACGGGCGTCCAGCATATCGAGACACACCGGATCGCCGCGGCGATCGTCGAGGCGGCGCTGTTGGGCACAGGCTTCGGTCTGATCCTGTGCGCCGGGCTGGCGGACAAGATCTGGCTCGACCGGCACGTGCTGCCGCACATGTTCCTGACGCGCGATCTGCAACTCCTGTGGTGGAGGGTCGGGCGGGCGACGGCGGTCGTGGCGGGGCTGCTGCTGCTGTGCGCAGTCCGGCCCTGGGTCGTGCGGCGCGTTCGAAGCGGGCGAAGCGGGGAACTGGCGATGCAGGGCACGCTGATCGTCGTGGCGATCCTGCTCAGCGGGGTGGTCAGCGAGGCGGTGCTGCGTTCCGCGCTGTGGCACAGGGTCGACCGGCGGTTCGCGAGTGAGGAGCCGCTGCGCCAGCTCGATCCGCATCTCGGCTGGGTGAACCGGCCCGGCCGCACCGGGTTCGAATCGTTCGACGGGCAGCGCATTGTCTATGCTTTCGACGCTGACGGGCGTCGCGTCGCCCGCCCAGGAGCGGCGATCGATCCCGCCCGTCCCTCGATCCTGTTCACGGGGGAATCGGTGATGCTCGGCTTCCGGCTGAACTGGCCGGAGACGGTCGCCGGGCGGGTCGAGGCGATGACCGGGCTCCAGAGCGTCAACCTCGCGGTGAACGGCTATGGCACCGATCAATCGTTGATGCGCGTTCAGGCGGAGTTGCCGCGCTTTGCCGCGCCATCGGCGGTGGTGATCCTGTTCGCGCCGACCCTGCTGGAGCGTGATCTGGGGGAGGATCGACCGCATCTCGATGCGGCGCTTAACTGGCATCCGGCCCGGCCCGGCCGGCAGTTGCGGTGGGTCGCCAAGAATGTCGTGCTCTATCACAGCATCGGCGAGATCGACGACGGTATCGCGCGGGTGCGCGCCGTGCTGCGCGCGACGGTTCTGGCGGCGCGGGCGCATCATGCGACTACGCTGATCCTCGTGCCGAGCTTCCTGCCGGAGACGGCGGCCGAGCGCGCGATCCGGCGGCGGGTGCTCGAGGATCCGGCGCTGCCCTTCGTGCTCGTCCCGCTCGATCCGCGCTGGCGGCTGGCGCATGACGGCCACCCTGACGCGCGCGCCAATCTCGCCATGGCGCGCGCGGTGGTCGCCGGACTGGTGCGGCAGAATCCCGCCCTGTTCAGTGGTGGTGGAGGGCGGACGGCTATTGCACGGTGATCGTACCGGTCATCCCGAACATGCTGTGCATGAAGTGCGAGCAATGGGTCTTAAAGGTGCCCGGTTGATTGGCGACGAGCCGGATGTCGACCGTCTCCCCGCCGGCGAGATCAATGCCGCCATTCTTGAGCTTGCCTTGATCCTCGGGGGCGATGGTGCTGCCAGCGAAAAACTCCCGGGCGACGAAGTCGTGGCCGCCCGATGCGCTGTTGACGAGGTGGATGCGATAGGCGGTGCCGTGCTGGAGCGTCAGGGTCGAAGGCGTGAACTTGAAATTGGAGAGATCGATGGCGACCGGACGTGCCTGGCTCCAGTCGGGAGACTGGGCCTGGCCCATCGTGGCGGCCAATGCGGTGGCGAGCAGGGTCGGAAGCATCAAACGGCGCATCGGTGTTCTCCATAAGGGGGGCCAGGATGGTTGCGAGCGGGTGCCGCTTGGCGGTTTGTTCCGCGCGCCCTTGGATAGGTTCAAGCGCTCATACCTCGACACATCCTGCCGATCGGCGCAGAGTGCAGGGCCTGTGGTGCCTGCCGGGCGGACGATGATCGGTTCTCGTCGATCCGTTCCCATCGCGCGTTGAACCTTTCGTCCGCACGCGGGCACCAAGGGACAGGTGCAAGGGAGCTGATCTTGGGCGGGCATGGCGTGGCAAGTGGCCGGCGGCGCGAGCCGGCATGGCCCAGCGCGGAGGACGATGCGCGTCTGGTCACCCGGATTCGTGCGCGGGATTTGCGCGCGTTCGAGGAACTCTATCGCAACTATCACCCGCGCCTGTCGCGTTTTCTGACCAACCTGATCCACCGCCCGCCGCTGATCGAGGAGGTTCTCAATGACACCATGCTGGTCGTCTGGGACAAGCCGGACAGCTTCAACGGCGCGAGCAAGCTGTCGACCTGGATCTTCGCCATCGCCTATCGCAAGGCGATGAAGGCCGTGCGCCGATGCGACGAACCGATCGAGGACAAGCAGGCCGAGACGCGCGTCAGCCCGGACGCCGCGCCCGACCAACGGCTCGGCCAGCAGCAGGCGCAGGCGGCATTGCTGGGTGCGATCGGCGGGCTGTCTCCCGATCACCGCGCGGTGGTGGACCTCTGCTATTTCCACGAGATCGGCTACCGCGAGATCGCCGAGATCATGGACTGCCCCGTGGACACGGTGAAGACACGCATGTTCCATGCGCGGCGTCACCTCAAGCGCATGCTGGCCGGTGAGCTGGCGGACTGGTTGTAGGATGGGGACGATGGGTCGCATCATTCGCTGGCGGGGCAATCCGCATCGCGAAACCGAGGAGTTGCTCCCCTGGTACGTGACCGGGCAGATCGATCCGGTCGACTGGGTGAAGGTTGAGGCGCATCTCGCCGATTGCGCCGACTGTCAGGCCGAGCTGGCGCTCGAGCGTCGGCTGCATGCCGATGTGGCCGATCTGCCGATCGATGTTGAACTGGGCTGGGCGGATTGCCGCCGCCGTCTCGACGCAGCGTCGCCGCCCCCGCCTATGCGCGAGGCCGCGCAGGCGATCTGGCGGATGGCGGCGCGGCCCGGCAAGCTCGGCTGGTTCCTCGCGGCGCAGATGGCGGTGGTGCTGGGGATTGCGGTGGAAGTGTCGCCGTTCGGCCAGCCCGTCGCGCCCTACCGCACGCTGGGTTCCGCGCCGACCGAGGCGGCGGGCAATGCCATCGTGGTCTTCCGGCCCGATACGCGCGAGCAGGATCTGCGGCGTGTGCTGAATGCCAGCGGCGCCCGGCTGGTCGGCGGCCCGACGGCGGCCGACGCCTATGTGCTGCACGTCGCGCCGATCCGCCGGGCCGCGGCGCTGGCCCGGTTGCGCGCCGAGGCGAACGTCGTGCTGGCCGAGCCCCTCGACGCCGACAGTCCGTCATGATCGGTCGCTGGCGACATCTCCGGATGCTGGCGGTGATCGGCGCGTTCGCGCTCGGGTTGGGCGCGGCGCCGGTGCGCGCGCAGCCAGCCGAGCCGTCCGACGACCGCCGCCAGATCCTGGTGTTGCTGCGGCTCCCCGCCCAGCATTACCGGCTCAATGCCGATTATGGCGGCGATTATGGCGACGATCTGACGCAGAGCGCCCGCCGCCGCATCGCCAAACGCATCGCGCGGCACCACGGGCTGACGCTGGTCAACGATTGGCCGATGCCACTGCTGGGGCTCGATTGCTTCATCATGGCCGTACCCGACGGCGAGACCGTCGAGGCGGCCGCCGCGCAGGTGTCGCGCGACGGCGGCGTGGACTGGGCGCAGCCGATGCATCGCTATCAGGTGCAGGGCGAGGAACCGACCCACAATGATCCGCTGTTCCAGGCGCAGCCGGTGGCGCGCGAATGGCGGCTCGCCGATCTGCACCAACTGGCGACGGGGCGCGGCGTGACCGTAGCCGTCATCGACAGCCGGGTCGACGCCGCGCACCCGGATCTCGTGGGCCAGATGGCGACCATGCAGGATTTCGCTCCTGACCATCCTGCCGGGCCGGAGCTGCACGGCACTGGTGTAGCCGGGATCATCGCGGCTAAGGCGGACAACGGGCTGGGGATCGCCGGCGTCGCCCCGCGTGCGCAGTTGATGGGGCTGCGTGCTTGCTGGCAATCGCTCGCGCGCCCACCCGCTACGGTATGCGACAGCCTCAGCCTCGCCAGGGCGCTGCACTTCGCCATCGAGCATAAGGCGCAGGTCATCAATCTGAGCCTCAGCGGGCCGCCGGACATGCTGCTGGGCAGGCTGATCGACCTTGGCCTCCATCGCGGGGCCGCGGTGGTGGCGGCGTTCGACAGAAGCCAGCCGGACGGGGGCTTTCCTGCCTCCCAGCCGGGCGTGATCGCGGTGGCGG
>DATGEV010000032.1:0-4203 GCA_035309885.1 Sphingomonas sp. | reverse complement strand
TGCCGAAGAAGATGGCGCTCGAGCTGTTCAAGCCGTTCATCTTCTCGAAGCTGCAACTTCGCGGCGAAGCCTCGACCATCAAGGCCGCCAAGCGTCTGGTGGAGCGCGAGGGGCCGGAGGTGTGGGACATCCTCGAAGAGGTGATCCGCGAACATCCGGTGCTGCTGAACCGCGCGCCGACGCTGCATCGCCTCGGCATTCAGGCGTTCGAGCCGACCCTGATCGAAGGCAAGGCGATCCAGTTGCATCCGCTGGTCTGCACCGCCTTCAACGCCGATTTCGACGGCGACCAGATGGCCGTCCATGTGCCGCTCTCGCTCGAGGCTCAGCTCGAGGCGCGCGTGCTCATGATGTCGACCAACAACATCCTGTCGCCCGCGAACGGCAAGCCGATCATCGTGCCGTCGCAGGACATGGTGCTGGGCCTCTATTACCTGTCGCTCATGAAGGAAAATGAGCCGGGCGAGGGCATGATCCTGGCCGACATGACCGAGGTGCACCAGGCGCTGTTCGCCAAGGCGGTGACGCTGCACACCAAGATCGTCTCGCGCATCCCGCAGACGGACGAGGACGGCAACCAGTACGTCAAGCGCTACGAGACGACGCCGGGCCGCATGCTCATCGGCGAGTGCCTGCCGAAGAGCCACAAGGTGCCCTTCGAGACGGTCAACCGCGTGCTGACCAAAAAGGACATCGGCGACGTCATCGACGAGGTCTATCGCCATACCGGTCAGAAGGAGACGGTGCTGTTCGCGGACGCGATCATGGCGCTCGGCTTCCGTCACGCCTTCCAGGCGGGCATCTCGTTCGGCAAGGACGACATGGTCATCCCCGAGGCGAAGGATCCGCTGGTCGAGGAGACGCGCCTGCTCGTGAAGGATTACGAGCAACAGTATCAGGACGGCCTGATCACCCAGCAGGAAAAGTACAACAAGGTGATCGACGCCTGGTCGCGCTGCGGTGATCGCGTGGCGGCCGAAATGATGAAGGAGATCCAGGCGGTCAAGAAGACCCCAGAGGGTCGCGAGAAGCCGATGAACGCCATCTACATGATGGCCCACTCGGGTGCTCGTGGTTCGGCCGCCCAGATCAAGCAGCTCGCCGGCATGCGCGGCCTCATGGCCAAGCCGTCGGGCGAGATCATCGAGACGCCGATCATCTCGAACTTCAAGGAAGGCCTGACCGTCCTTGAGTATTTCAACTCGACCCACGGCGCTCGCAAGGGCCTCGCGGACACGGCGCTCAAGACGGCGAACTCGGGTTACCTGACCCGCCGTCTGGTTGACGTGTCGCAGGACTGCACGATCGTCGAGATCGACTGCCAGACCGAGCGTTCGCTCGAGATGAAGGCGATCGTCCAGGGCGGTGCCACCATCGCCTCGCTCGGCGAGCGCATCCTCGGTCGCACGACCGCGGAGGACATCGTCAATCCGAAGACCGGTGAGATCGTCATCCCGCAGGGCACACTGCTCGACGAGGCGATGATCGCGCAGGTCGAGGCGATCGCACCGCCGTCGCTGCAGATCCGCTCGCCGCTGGTCTGCGAGTCGATCGGCGGCGTCTGCGCCACCTGCTACGGGCGTGATCTCGCCCGCGGTACGCCGGTGAACATCGGCGAAGCGGTCGGCGTCATCGCGGCGCAGTCGATCGGCGAGCCGGGCACTCAGCTGACGATGCGGACCTTCCACATCGGCGGCGCCGCCCAGCTCAACGAAACCTCGAACCTCGAGGCGGTGGCCGACGGCACGATCGAGCTGCGCGACCTGCCCACGATCGTCGACCCGCGTGGTCGTCGCGTGGCGATGTCGCGCTCGGGCGAGATCGCGCTGATCAGCGCCGATGGCCGCGAGCTGGCGACGCACCGCATCCCGTACGGCGCGCATCTGATGCACACCGACGGCGCGGTCGTCACCAAGGGCGAGCGCCTGGCGGAGTGGGATCCGTTCATGATGCCGGTCATCACCGAGAAGGCCGGTACCGTGAAGTACCAGGACCTGATCGAGAACTCGACACTGACCGAGCAGACCGACGAAGCCACCGGCATCGCTCAGAAGGTCGTCATCGAGTATCGCGCCACCAGCCGGAAGGAAGATCTCCGTCCGCGCCTGACGCTGCTCGACGACAATTCGGGCGAGGCCGCGCGCTACATGCTGGCGCCGGGCGCGATGCTCTCGGTCGAGGACGGCCAGCAGGTGCAGGCGGGTGAGGTTCTCGCCCGTGTGTCCCGCGAAGCCGCCAAGACCCGCGACATCACGGGCGGTCTGCCGCGCGTCGCCGAGCTGTTCGAAGCGCGCAAGCCGAAGGAGAACGCGATCATCGCGAAGGTCTCCGGCCGCGTCGAGTTCGGCAAGGACTACAAGGCCAAGCGCAAGATCATCATCCGTCCGGACGATGGTCAGGAGCCGGTCGAGTATCTGGTGCCGAAGTCGAAGGTGATCGACGTGCAGGAAGGCGACCACGTCAAGCGTGGCGACAACCTGATCGGCGGTTCGCCCGATCCGCACGACATCCTCGAGGTGCTCGGCATCGAGCCGCTCGCGGCCTATCTCGTGTCGGAAATCCAGGAAGTGTACCGACTGCAGGGCGTGAAGATCAACGACAAGCACATCGAGACGATCGTTCGTCAGATGCTGCTCAAGGTTGAGATCACGGCCGCGGGCGACACCACCTTCCTGCCCGGCGAACAGGTCGAGAAGGAAGACATGGAGGCCATGAACAAGAAGATGGTCGCCGAAGGTCTCCTGCCGGCCGAAGGCAAGCCGATCCTGCTCGGCATCACCAAGGCCTCGCTCCAGACGCGCTCGTTCATCTCGGCGGCGTCGTTCCAGGAGACGACCCGCGTGCTCACCGAGGCTTCGGTGCAGGGCAAGGTCGATCAGCTGAACGGCCTCAAGGAGAATGTGATCGTCGGCCGTCTGATCCCGGCGGGCACCGGTGCGGGCATGCATCGCCTGCGCGTGGCGGCGACCAGCCGCGACGCGGCGCTGCGCGCCCAGCAGCGCGCGTTCGAGGCGGCGATTGCCGCCCCGAACTCGGCCGCCGAAGAGCATGAAGCCGAGCTCGCCCGTTCGCCCCGCGACAGCACGGGCACCGGCGACGACGCGCTGGCCGAGGTCGTTCCCTCGGGCCACGGCACCGACGCCGATGCGGGTGACTACCTGAACGACTGATCGCTCAGCCGTTCAGCCCCGCGCTGAAACAGAACCCCTCCCGTGAGCGATCACGGGAGGGGTTTGTTTTTTGATCAGTCAAAATCCATTGCTATGGGGCCTTATGCACAGACCGGAAATGAAACTGGTTTTTCAATTCCTTCGCTATGGCATTGCCGGCGCCGGGGCGGTGATGATCTACAGCGTCGTCTACCTGCTGTTCGCCGGTCTCGTGTTTGCGAAGGGCTATGCGGTCTTCGCCGTCGCGCCCGCTTTCCTGCTGTCGCTCGCGGCAAGCTTCCTACTGCACAGCCGCTGGACGTTTAGGGCCCATGGAACACGGGACGGCGGCCTCGGCCAGCCGCTCCGCTTCACGCTCGTTCAGGCCGGAGGCTTCGCGCTCAACAGCCTCTTCACCTACATCGTCACCGTGCCGCTGGGAGGCGCGAACTGGCTGGCGCTGATCCCCTGCGTGCTCATCACACCCGTGGCGACGTTTGCCGCCCAACGGGTGTGGGTGTTCGCGTAATGCCGCCTGTTGCCGCCGGGGGCTGCGGCAGGTGCAGGATCTTGATGCCGACGTGGATGCGATAGGGCAGAGCCTCGTCCATCGCGTCCGCGATGGCCGGGCTGAACTGCTCGTCGAACCAGCGATATCCGCGATCCCCCTCGGTGATGATCGCCGCGATCTCGTGTCGGCGGATCTTGTCGACGAGGATCTGCTCGTTCCAGCGCCCGGCATAGGCCAGTTCGCGGAAGATCGCCGGCTCCCACAGCACCGGCCGGTGCTGGCGCAGCAGGAGCACCATCTCCTCCGAGATGATCGGCCCGTGAATCGGCGCGATGAGCGCCGACAGCCGATCCCCATCCTCCTGGAAGTGGCGCATCTGGTGGATGTTCGCCCGGCTCGTCAGAGCGGCGACGGCAATCATCGCCAGCAGCGGCAGGGATCCGCAGGCGACCGCCGCGCCCTTCCGCCCGTCCGCCCACCACCGCTCGGCCAGCGCCAGCAAGCGAGCCACCGCCACCCCGCCGAAGACGGCCAGCGCGGCCT
>DATGEV010000031.1:0-5586 GCA_035309885.1 Sphingomonas sp. | reverse complement strand
GAGCAGCGGGGCGCGGTGCTGGTGCCGAGCTTCGACGACCCGTGGATTGTCGAAGGGCAGGGCACGGCGGGGCTCGAGATTGTCGAGCAGTATCGGGCCGCGACCGGCCGCGAGATCGAGCGGATCGCCGTGTGCTGCGGGGGCGGAGGGCTTTCGTCCGGCATTTCGCTCGGTGCGCCGGACGCCGAGATCGTCGTGGTCGAGCCCGAAGGCTGGGACGACATGGGCGAGTCGCTCCGCCGGGGCGCGATCGTGCCGGTGCAGCCGAACCCGCCCGCGACTGCCTGCGACGCGCTCCAGACGCTGCGCGTGGCGCCGCTGACCTTCGGCATCCTGACAGGTCGCGGCGCGACCGGCGTTTCGGTGAGCGAGGCCGAGGTGGCGACGGCGATGCGCTTCGCCTTCGAGAAGCTCAAGATCGTCGCCGAGCCCGGCGGCGCGGTGGCACTGGCGGCGGCGCTGGCGGGGAAGGTGCCGCTCAAGGGCACGGTGCTGCTGGTGTCGGGCGGCAATGTCGATCCGGCGCGCTTCCGCGAGCTCACCGCATGATCGCGGGCGGCGGCTTCCTCGCCTTCGCGCTCAGCATCGCGATGCTGGCAGCGTTCGCACTGATCGCGGGCGGCGTCGTGCTGATCGCGAAGAAGCGCGACCGCCAGCGTGGGCTGCTGATGATCGGCGTCAGCCTCGTCCTGATCGTGAACGTGCTGATCTGGGTGTGGCCGGCGCAGCCATGAGAGGCGGAGCCGGCCGCCCGACCGGGCCTCAGCCGTTGAGGCGCATGTCCAGATAGCCGTCCACAGACGCCATGAGCTGGGGCATCTCGTCCGCGAAGAAGTGGTTCGCGTGCGGGATGGTGTCATGGTGGATGGTGATGTGCTTCTGGGTACGCAGCTTGTCGACCAGCTTCTGCGTCGCGGGCGGCGTCGCCACCTCGTCCGCATCGCCCTGGATGATGATGCCCGACGAGGGGCAGGGCGCGAGGAAGCTGAAGTCGTAGAGATTGGCCGGCGGCGCAATCGAGATGAAGCCGCGCACTTCCGGGCGGCGCATCAGCAGCTGCATGCCGATCCACGCGCCGAAGGAGAAGCCGGCGATCCAGGTCTGCGTCGCTTCCGGATGGATCGACTGCACCCAGTCGAGCGCGGAGGCCGCGTCCGAAAGCTCGCCGATGCCGTTGTCGAACACGCCCTGCGACTTGCCGACACCCCGGAAATTGAAGCGCAGAGTCGCGAAGCCGCGGCGCACGAAGGTCTGGTACAGCGCCTGCACGATGCGGTTGTTCATCGTGCCGCCGGCCTGCGGATGCGGGTGGAGGATCAGCGCGACGGGCGCGCGCGGGCGCGGTCCGGGGCTGAAACGGCCTTCGAGACGGCCCTCGGGGCCGGGAAAGATGACTTCGGGCACGGACACCTGCTGCGGACATGCGAAAGGGAGCGGCGCTATGGCCGCGCGAAAGGCGTCCTATATAGAAGCGCGTGCCCTTCGTGCAATCATTGGAGCCACGCCCCCGCAATGACCGCCCGCATCTACCTCGATCACGCCGCGACGACTCCGCTCCGCCCCTCGGCGCGGGCGGCGATGCTGGATGCGTATGATCATTGGGCGAACCCGTCCTCGCCGCATGCCGAGGGTCGCGCCGCGCGCGCCGCGTTCGAGACGGCGCGGGCCAGGATCGCCGATCTCACCGGCTGGCGCGGCACGGTGCTGTTCACCGGCGGCGCGAGTGAGGCGATCGCGATGGTAATGGCGCGCGCGGTGGCGGGGCGACGGATCGTCTCGGCGGTGGAGCATGACGCGGTGCGTCGCGCGGACGAGGGCGCGGTGATCCTGCCGGTCGATGCGGACGGGCTGGTCACCGAAGTCGGCCTCGCGCTCGCGTTCGAGCAGGCGGGGGAGCGGCCGCTGGTCGCGGTGCAGATCGTCAACAGCGAGACCGGCGTGATCCAGCCGGCCGACGCGATCGGCGAGGCGGTGCGCGCGGCGGGCGGCCTCTGGCTCTGCGACGCCACGCAGGCGGTGGGCAAGATGAAGCTGCCCGACGCCGATTTCCTCGCCTTCTCCGCGCATAAATTCGGCGGCCCGCCGGGTGTGGGGGCGCTCTTGGTGCGCGATCTCGCAGCCCTCGTCCCCTCGGGCGGGCAGGAGCAAGGCTATCGCGGCGGCACCGAGGATATGCCCGGCGTCGCCGGCATGGTCGCCGCGCTGGAGGAGGGGCCGGGCTGGATGGAGCGCGTCGCCGATCTGCGCGCGCATCTCGACGCGGTGGTGGAGGAGACTGGCGGCAGCGTGATCGCGCGCGGTGCGCCGCGCCTGCCCACCATCGCCTCCTACCGCATGCCCGGGGTGGCGTCGGCAGCGCAGCTGATCCGCTTCGACATGGCGGGCTTCGCGGTGTCGGCGGGGAGCGCCTGCTCGTCGGGGAGCCTCAAGCCCAGCCACGTGCTCGCCGCGATGGGGCTGGACGAGACGGCCGCTGGCGAGGTGATCCGCGTGAGCTTCGGCCGTACCACGCGTCGCGAGGATGTCTGGCGCTTCGCTGACCAGTGGCGCCAGATCGCCGAGGATGCCAAGGTCCGCGCGGCATGATCTATCTCGACTATCAGGCGACCACCCCGCTCGCGTCCGAAGCCCTTGCGGCGATGCGGCCGCTACTGGAGGAGGGTTTCGGCAATCCCCACTCGCCACACCGCATGGGCCGCGCGGCGAAGGCGGCGGTGGAGCTGGCGCGCGACCGGATCGCGGCGCCGTTCGGGCAGGGCGGCCGGCTGCTCTTTACCGGCGGCGCGACCGAGGCGCTCAACTGGGCGATCAAGGGCATGGCGGATCAGACCGGGCCCGAGCGTCCGCGCATCGTGACGACCGCCATCGAACATTCCGCCGTGCTCGACACACTCGAATGGCTGGAAGGGCGTGGGCATGAGGTGATCCGGCTTCCCGTCGATGCGGAGGGTATCGTCGATCTCGACGCGGCGCGCGCGGCGATCGACGAGCGGACCGCACTGGTCGCCGCGATGCTGGTCAACAACGAGATCGGAACGATTCAGCCCATCGCGGAGCTGGGCGCGATGGCGCGGGCGGTCGGCGCCGTCATGCTGTGCGACGCGTCGCAGGGCTATGGCCGCGTGCCGCTGCCGGTCGACAGTTGCGATCTCGTGGCTGTAACGGCGCATAAGATCCACGGACCAAAGGGAATTGGCGCGCTCTGGCTGCGGGACGACGTGGCGCCGACACCGCTGATGCATGGCGGCGGGCAGGAGGGGGGTATCCGCTCGGGCACGCTGGCGCCGGCCCTCTGTGCGGGTTTCGGCGCTGCAGCGGAGCTCGCCTTCGAGCGGATCGAAGCGGATGCTGCCCATGTCGAGGCGCTCTGGCGGCAGGCGCGGGGCCTGCTGGGCGAAGACTGGCTGCTGAACGGATCGGCGGAGCGGCGTTGGCACGGCAATCTCAATATCCGCCGCGACGGGCTCGACGTGGCGCGGTTGATGTCGAGCTTGCGCGATATCGCCTTTTCGGCCGGCTCCGCCTGTGCGAGCGGCTCGGGGAAGCCCAGCCGCGTGCTGAAGGCGATTGGCCTCAGCGATGCCGAGGCGCGCTCGAGCATCCGCCTGGGCTTCGGCCGCTATACGACTGAGGAGGAGATCGACCGCGCCATGACGATGATTCGCGAAGCCGCCGACCGGCAGGGGGCATGGGCGGCATGACGCAGATCCGCTTTCTCGATGCCGCCGGCGAACTCTCCGCCATCGTGGACGCGGCGCCCGGCGAGCGGCTGCTCGACATCGCCCAGGCCGCCGGGCAGCCGCTGGAGGGCACGTGCGAGGGCCAGATGGCCTGCTCGACCTGCCATGTCATCGTCGCGGCGGAGGATTTCGCCAAGCTCCCCCCAGCCTCCGAGATGGAGGAGGATCTGCTCGATCTCGCCGCGCACGTCACGCGCACCTCGCGGCTGGCCTGCCAAATCTACACAGACGTGGAGCTTTCCGAGCTCACCGTCCGCATGCCGGGCGACTCCCGCAACATGATGGGGCGCTGAGCCCTCAGTCCCAATGCTCGACGCCGTCGCCGGAGATGCCCGTCCAGCGATGGCGCCGCTGCTCATAGACGGATCGGGTCGGCGGCGGGAAATCGGGATCGGCGAAGGCGCCTACGGGCACCGCGACCAGCTCCGGCTCGTCGTCGGTGGTGTAGAAGACGGTCGAGCCGCAGCGCGGGCAGAAATGGTAGAGACAGGTGTGGCCCTCGTCGCCGATCCGGCTCCATTCGTGGGTCTCGCCGCTGATGGCGATCTGTTCGGGCCGGAAGCGCGCCTGCACGGAAAAGGCGCTGCCTGTCCGTTGCTGGCAGGCGAGGCAGTGGCAGGCGGAGACGCGCACCGGCTCGCCCTCGCATCGGGCGTTGAGCGCGCCGCAGCGGCAGCTGGCAGTTCTGGTCGTCATGATGCGGAGCATAGGCCGGCGCGCAGGCCCTTGCCAGCCGGCCGCGCTTCGACCATATGCGCCGCGGGAGTCGGGCGGACGGTGCCGTCGCCAACCCGGTCAGGTCCGGAAGGAAGCAGCCGCAACGATTTCGTATCGGGTCGTTCCGGCTCCCACCCCTCACAGTATTGATCCACGGGCGCGCTGCTCCCTCGACACTGTCGAACCCGAGCGGGTAGGCTGAGGCATGAGCGAATCCCCCGCACCCTATCGCGTGCTTGCACGCAAATACCGGCCGCAGCGTTTCTCCGAGCTGATCGGGCAGGACGCGATGGTCCAGACGTTGGGCAATGCGATCCGGCGCGGGCGGCTGGCGCACGCCTTCCTGATGACCGGCGTGCGCGGAGTGGGGAAGACCTCGACCGCGCGGCTGATCGCCAAGGCGCTGAACTGCGTCGGTCCGGACGGGCAGGGCGGCCCCACCATCGATCCCTGCGGTGCATGCGAGGCCTGCAAGGCGATCGCCGAAGGTCGCCATATCGACGTGGTCGAGATGGACGCCGCGTCCCACACCGGCGTCGACGATGTGCGCGAGATCATCGAGGCGGTGCGCTACGCCGCCGTCTCGGCGCGCTACAAGATCTACATCATCGACGAAGTTCACATGCTGTCGAAGAACGCGTTCAATGCGCTTCTGAAGACTCTCGAAGAACCCCCTGCGCACGTTAAGTTTTTGTTCGCCACGACCGAGGTGAACAAGGTGCCGATCACGGTGCTGTCGCGCTGCCAGCGTTTCGACCTCAGGCGTATCTCGGCGGACCTGCTGGGCGCGCATTTCCAGCATGTCGTCGAGGCGGAAGGCGTCTCCGCAGAGCCCGAGGCGCTGGCGCTGATCGCGCGTGCGGCGGAAGGATCGGCGCGCGACGGTCTCTCGATCCTCGATCAGGCGATCGCGCATGCCGGCGCGGATTCGGGCGGGGTCTCTGCGGCGCAGGTGCGCGAGATGCTCGGCCTGTCCGATCGCGGCGCGGTGCGGCGGCTGTTCGCGCTGCTGCTGTCGGGAGACGCCCCGGCGGTGCTCGCCGCGCTCGAGGAGCAGCATGCGCTCGGCGTCGAGCCGGCGGCGCTGTTCCGCGGGCTGTTGGAGGCGGTGCACGGCGTCACCCGCTCC
>DATGEV010000030.1:0-2970 GCA_035309885.1 Sphingomonas sp. | reverse complement strand
CCAGGCGCATGGGGAGGGGGGCCGCTTCACCGTCTGGCGGGGCCGCGAGCGCGAAATCACCCCTCGCGAAGACGGGCGGCGTGCCGATCCCGTCTCCCGTATTGAAGCGCCTGTCGCGCCGACGCGGGCGACCACTGTGGCCGATGCGGTTGCGACGGCGATGCGGCGGGAGGCGGCGGTGGACCACGCAGCGATCACCATCCGCAGCGACGCCGGTGATGCGGCGCGCGGCGGAGCGGACCCGCTCGCTACGGGCATGGCGGGCCTTGCGCCCGATCTTCTCGGCAGCAGTTTCAGGCGAACGCACCGGCGGGCCTCGGCCGCGAGCGAGATGAGGGACCGCAAGGCATGAGCAAACAACCGACCGATGATCTGGCCGACTATCTGCGTGCTGCTGAAAGCTGGGCCGTGGATCGCGAAAATGCCAACCGATCGATGCTGAGGCTGGCCTGGGGCGCTGCCGCCGTAATGGCGGCGGTCGCCCTGGCCGAAGCGGTTGCGATCGTCGCGCTGATGCCGCTCAAGACGGTGGTGCCCTATACGCTGCTGGTCGATCGCCAGACCGGCTATGTCCAGACGCTCAGGCCGATCGAGCGCGACGTGGTGGCACCCGACAAGGCGCTGACCCGCTCCTTCCTCGCCCAATATGTCATCGCCCGCGAGGGTTTCGATATCGATAGCCTCAAGGAGGATTATCGCAAGGTCGCGCTGTGGTCGGCGGGCGATGCGCGCGATCGCTATGTTGCGGGGATGCAGGCCTCCAATCCGAAAAGTCCGCTCGCCACCCTGTTGCGGCGGAGTCTGGTCGAGGTCGAGATAAGGGGCATGTCCTCGCTGGGGCCGGACAGCGCGCTCGTCCGGTTCGCGACGACCCGCATCGATCCGGGGGGGCAAAGGCAGGCTATGCAGCCGTGGCAGGCGATCATCGGCTATCGCTTCTCGGCCGATGCGATGAGCGCGGCCGACCGGCTCGTCAATCCGCTCGGATTCCAGGTGACGCGCTATCGCCGCGATGCCGAAATTCCGTTGCCGCCCGAAGCCGATTCCAGAAGCACCGCCCCGGCTCCGGGTAAAATGCCATGAACGGGCTGGCGGACCTCCTGCGGAGCTTGATCCTGGCCCCGGCGTTGGCGGGATCGTTATCGACCTTGCCGGATAGCCGCATGGACGGGCCTCAACCCGTTGCCGCTGTTGCGGCAGAGGCGCCGCATTCCGCCGAGCCGGTGTCGGCCCACTATAAAGTCTCCGGGAACAAGGAATTGCGGCCCGTCCAGATCCGCGACGACGGGAACAAGGTCTATATCGAATGGGCGCCGGCGCAGGCCATCCCTGCGGTCTTCTCGCTCGACGGGCTGGGCCGCGAGGAAATGGTCAATGGCTATATGCGCGGCGGGGTCTTCACCATCGACCGGATTTACGACACGCTCGTGTTCCGGATCGACAAGGCGGCGGCGACGGCCCGTCGCGTGCCGCCCAGGGCCACGGTAAGATGAGCGGCAGCGAGCCCCCGCGCGATATGCGGCCGCTCGTCGGCAGGCCTGTCCGCGATCGCGGCATATGGCTCTTCGCGGGCGCGGCCTTGCTGGGAGGGACGGCCCTTTTCGCGGCGCTCGAACGCCATCGCGCTGCGATCGTGGCGCCGGCCGTGGCAGCGGCTGCCGATGATGGCGCGGGGACCATCGCCTCGCCGCCGCCCCCGCTCGCGCTTCCGGCGGACTTCTTGTCGGAGCCGTCGTCCGCGCAAACCCAGCCCTTCCCGGCCTCGCCGCCGATGGAGACGGCGGCCCTCGCTCCTGACGACGGAGCCTATGTCGCCCCGCCGCGCCGGTTCGCGAGCCGAGCGCAAACGGATATCGATCCCGATACGCTGGCCGGCATGCGGATCGCCGCCGGCCACGTCACGCAGGAGCAGGCCCCCCTGGCCCCCGCCTTCGACGAGCGGAATATGCCGCCACGGGCTCCAGGCGCCGATGGCCGCAAGGCGGATGAGCGCGTGGAGGCCGGACGCTTCGCCAATCCCTCCACCACCGTGCCGAAGGGGACGGTGATTCAGGCGGTGCTGGAGACCGCGCTCGATTCCACGCGCGCGGGTCTGGCGCGCGCGATCATCTCGCGCGACGTCTACAGTTTCGATGGCAGCAAGGTTCTCGTCCCCAAGGGCAGCCGCCTCATCGGCGACTATAAGGCGGATCTTGCCGGCGGGCAGAACCGCGCGCTGATCCAGTGGCAGCGCCTGATGCGGCCCGACGGCGTGGTGGTGAACATCGACTCCCCATCAGCGGACCCGCTCGGCCGGGCCGGCGTGAAGGGCGAGGTGAATGCGCATTTCATCGAGCGGTTCGGCGGGGCGATCCTGCAATCGGTGCTGAACATCGGCACGCAGGTCGGCGTCAGCAAGATTTCGAGCGGCTCGGTCGTCTATGCGATCCCGCTGACGACGCAGTCGGTGCCGGTCATCTCGCAGGACAAGATCGCCCCGACCCTGACCGTCCGGCAGGGCAGCAGCGTCTCCGTCTTCGTGGCGAAGGACCTCGATTTCACCGCGGTGGAACCGTGAACGCCGAAGGGGGCAACATCTATCTCGCGGCGTGCATCGATCCGTTGGCCGGATATCTCGGGCGACCTGACGTCACAGACATCTGGATCAACCGCCCCGGCGAGGTCTGGCTGGAGACGCAGGGCGGCGCGATCGAGCGATGCGCGGCGCCCGACCTGACGGCCGCCCTGCTGCTGCGCCTGGCCCGGCAGATCGCCGCGGTGACGGCACAGGGCATCAACCGGGAGCACCCGATCCTGTCCGCCAGCCTGCCGACCGGCGAGCGCGTGCAGGTGGTGATCCCGCCCGCCACGCGCGGCGACATCGCCATCGCGATCCGCAAGCATGGTGCCTCCCATGTCGCGCTGGAGGATTATGGTCCGCGCGAAGACGCGGACAGCGTAGCGGCCCGGCATGGCGGCGGCCCCAAGCGG
>DATGEV010000029.1:0-14393 GCA_035309885.1 Sphingomonas sp. | reverse complement strand
GCCACCAGAGCGCGCTGGCCGTGCCGCCCGCCGCGATGCGCGCGGCGATGGGCTGGGCCGAATGGCCGGCGCGGATGCAGCCGCTCGGGCCCGGCCCGCTCCGCGATCTGCTGCCCAAGGATGCCGAGCTGTGGCTCGACGGCGGGCATAATCCGGCGGCTGCGCGGGTCGTCGCCGATCATCTGCGCGCGGTGGTGCCGGCCGGCCGACCGCTGCATCTCGTGATGGGACTGCTCGCGAACAAGGACGCGACCGGCGTGCTGCGCGCCTTCGCCGGCCGCCACGCGACGCTGCATGCGGTGCCGGTGCCCGACCATGAGCATCACGCGCCGACCGAACTCGCGGCGATGGCGAAACAGGCCGGGCTCACCGCACGTCCCGCACACGACGTGGCGGATGCGCTGAGCTGGATCGGCCGCCACGCCGATCGCGCCGAGCCGCCCTATGTGCTGATCCTGGGCTCGCTCTATCTCGCGGGCGAAGTGCTCCACGAGAACGAACAACTGCCGGATTGAGCGGTCAGGCCGTCGTTTCGGCCTGCTCCACGCCCGCGCTGCCGATCGAACGATCGACCAGCCCGGTGCGCGCCATCCACCAGAAGATCGCCACGCCCGGCAGCGTCAGCACCGCGGTCAGGATGTAGAAATTGACGTAACCCATCGCCTCGATCAGCGCGCCGGCGCTACCGCCGGTGAGGAAGCGCCCTACGATGCTCGCCGCCGCCGAGATCATCGCATATTGAGCGGCGGTGAAGCGCAGATCGCACAGCGCCGAGAAATAGGCGACCAGCGTGACGCCCGCGATGCCGCTCGTCACATTCTCGAACCCGATCGCGGCGGCCATGCCCCCATTGCTGTGCCCGACGGCGGCGAGGATCGCGAAGCCGAGATTGGGCAGCGTCATCCCCCACAGGCTCCACATCACCGATCGTTTGAGGCCCAGCTTCGCATAGAGCCAGCCGCCGATGAAGATGCCGATCAGGAACGCCCAGAAGCCGAAGCCAACGTCGTAAACGGCGATCTCGACGTTGGAATAGCCCTGATCCGCGAACAGCAGGCGGACGGTCAGCTGCGAAAGCGTATCGCCGACCTTGTGGACGAGGATGAAGGCGAGGACGAGCAAAGCCCCTTCGCGCCGGACGAAATCGGAGAGCGGCCCGATGATCGAGGCCCACACCTCGGGCAGCCCCTTGCGGCGCGACGGCGCGTGATGGCGCGCAGGTTCGCCGACGATCAGCCCGGTCAGCATCGCCGGCAAAGCCAGCATCGCACACACCCCATAGCCCGCGGCCCAGCCATAGGCAGCCGCCACCACCAGCGCGAGCGCGCCGGCGCAGGCCGAGCCGATCCGCCAGCCATATTGGCTCATGCCCGATCCGGGGCCGAGCTGTTCTGGCTTGAGCGTCTCGATCCGGTAGGCGTCGATGACGATGTCGAAGGTCGCCCCAGCAACCCCCAGCATCACCGCCGCCCAGGCGGTGGCGGCAAGGCCCGCCTTGGGATCGGCGAGCGCCAAGTTGAGCACCGCCGCCATCACCAGCAGGCCGGCGAACACCAGCCAGGTCACGCGCCGGCCGATCCGTTTCGAGAAAGGCAGCGGCACGCCGTCCACCGCCCACGCCCACAACCATTTGAAATTATAGACCAGGAAGGCGAGGCTGAATGCCGTCACCGCCTTCTTGTCGATCCCGTCCTGCGCCAGCCGCGTGGTCAGCGTCGCACCGATCATCGCGTAGGGGAAGCCCGACGACACGCCGAGGAAGAAGGCGGCGAGCGGTCCGGTTTCGGTATAGGGGCGGACGCCTTCCGGCAGACGGGCACGCCAGCCGGCGGAACGGATCATTTCGGTCATCGCCCACACCATAACGACCGCGGCGGCAGGCGGAAGCGGCTATTCGCCAAACAGCGTCAGCGCGCGCGGCAACTCCCCGGCACGATGGCCCGATCGCGCCGCGTCCACGGCCTCGATCGATCCCAACAGATCGCGCTGCGTATAGGGTTTCGCCAGGCAGCCGATGGCGAGCCCCCGTGCATCCGCCGGGCAATTCCCGCTGACGAACAACAGCGCGATCCCGGCATCACGCGCGGCGAGCGCGACGTCGACGCCATCGCCTTCGCCCCGCAGGTTCACGTCCGACATGACGAGATCGATGCCGCCGCCCGCAATCAGCCGCCGCGCCTCGGCGGCATTGTCGACGGCCGCCACCACCGAGAAGCCTGCGTCGTTCAGCGCATACTCGTTGTCGAAAGCGATCAGGGCGTCGTCCTCGACGATCAGGATGCGATGGATGCCCGCGTCAGTCTCCGCTCTGTCCGTCCCGAGCATGGTACGCACACTCCCGGCCGCACGGGCGCGGGATGCGACTCGCGGCTTGACCAATAATCGATTAGTGCCGAAGGCGGTTCCACACCCTCAGCATTCGGAGACTCAAAGTGAGCGCCCCCCGCCGCCCCGGCGACGATCGCCGCGCCGGCCGTCGCGCCGGCCCCCGCCCATCCCGCGATCGTCGCGACGCCTCGCCGCGCGACGCCCGGCCGGCCGGTTCGACACCTCGGGAGGACGACGCCCAGTCCGAACGCAAGCCCGACCGCACGGCCGTCAAGGCGGGCAAGCCGCGCACTGCGCGCTCCGAAGCCTGGGCTGCCGCCAAGCCGCCGCGCGACGGCGAGCGCCCTGCCCGTCCGGCCAAGCCCGGCGGCCGCAAGCGCGGCCCGCGCGACGCTCGCCCGAGTGTGCCCGCGACATCCGGGCAGGCACAGGCCCCCTGGTCGAGCGAGGCCGCTCCGACCGAGCGAGGTGCTGCCCGCCCCCACGGCCCGCGCCGCATCGAACGTCCCGACGTCCCGGCTGCGCGTGCACCGCGCCGCGACGGTGCGCCCGGCCGCCCGGTCCGCGCTACCGGTCGTGTGCCCGAGGGCCGCTCGCGTCCGCCCCGCGAAGAGCAGCATGTCGGTGATCGCGGGGAGGCGCTGTTCACGCGCCGGCCGCGCCGCACCGACACGACAGGAGACACTGCGGGCGAACGCCGCCCGGTCAGCGCGCGCAGCCCGCGCGTCGAGGCCTCTGCGCCCACCGCCCGTCGCGGCGCCCCCAGCGAGCGCCGACCGGCGGCTCCCCGCGCGCCGCGTGGCGAAGCCCCTGCGCCAAGCGCTCGGGTGACCTCCGCACCCAAGCCTCGCGATCGCGCGCGGACAGAGCTCCCCCGCTCCGCCCCGAAAGCCCCGGCCTCCCGCATCCCGGCTTCACCCGACACCGCAGCCGGCGCTACCAGCCGCAACACGCCGCAGCGCATCGCCAAGCTGCTCGCCCGCGCCGGCGTCGCCTCGCGCCGCGAGATCGAGCGGATGATCGCCGAAGGCCGCATCGCACTGAATGGCGTGACGCTCGACACGCCCGCGACCATCCTCCCCTCGCTCCACGGCGTGACGGTGGACGGCCATCAGGTCGACGCGCCAGAGCCGACCCGCCTGTTCCTGTTCCACAAACCTACCGGCTTCCTCACCACCGAGCATGATCCGGCCGGCCGCCCGACCATCTATGATCGCCTGCCCGAGGGGTTGCCGCGCGTGATGCCGATCGGCCGGCTCGACATGAACACCGAGGGGCTGCTGCTGCTCACCACCGACGGCGAGTTCAAGCGCAAGCTGGAGCTGCCCTCCACCGGCGTCCCGCGCGTCTATCGCGCCCGCGCCTATGGCGAGGTGACGCAGGACCAGCTCGAGGCGCTGATCGAGGGCATTACCATCGAGGGCATCCGCTACGGCCCGATCGACGCCAATATGGAGCGCCGCACCGGCCGCAACATGTGGATCGAGATGAAGATCACCGAGGGCAAGAACCGCGAGGTGCGGCGCGTGCTCGAATATCTGGGGCTGCAGGTTTCGCGCCTGATCCGCGTCGCCTATGGCGAGTTCATCCTCGCCGATCTCCCCCCCGGCGAAGTGGTCGAGGTGCGCCAGCACGACCTCGAAGAGTTCCGGAAGACGCTGCGATGAGGCCACTGTAATGAGGATTGTCGCAGGCCAGTGGCGCGGGCGGCCGCTGAAGGCGCCGGCCGGATCGGACACCCGCCCCTCGTCGGATCGGGCGCGCGAAGCGCTGTTCTCGATGCTGACCAGCCGTCTCGGCAGCTTCGAGGGGCTGGCGGTGGTCGACCTGTTCGCCGGCACCGGCGCGCTGGGTCTGGAAGCCCTGTCGCGCGGCGCCGCGAGTTGCACCTTCGTCGAGCAGGACAAGCCCGCACTCGACGCGCTGCGCGCCAACATTGCATCGCTGGGTGCAGCCGCCGACGTGCGGGCGCAGGCGGTCAACACGCTCGGCCCCTCGCGTCAGGCCTATGACCTGATGCTGCTCGATCCGCCCTATGCGATGCACGCCGGCGTGCCGACGCTGGAGCGCCTCGCCCGCCTCGGCTGGCTGGCGCCCGGAGCGCTCGCCAGCGTCGAAGGCGAACGCGGCGAGGAGGTGCGGCCGGGCGGCTTCACCGTCGAGGTCGAGCGCACCTACGGCAAGGCGAAGATCACGCTGCTGCGCTACGACGGGTGAGGGCATCGGATGTTAAATCGGATTACCCCTCCGTTCGCGCTGAGCCTGTCGAAGCCCCGTTTTTCCCTTCCGAAGAGAAGGACAGCCCTTCGACAAGCTCAGGGCGAACGGGTCTGATTTAATGTTCAACGCTCCAGGTAAGGGGTTGCCCCCTTTGCGAGGGTAACAAAGCCTATTCTTCGAGCAGGATCCTACCGGTCGATTGCCCTAGCGGGACGGATGGAACGACTGTGGGATTGCTCGGATAACGATGACCGCTAAACCGCAGCCTCGCTTCGTAGGGATGGGGAATGCCGCCTCCGCTGACGGTTACGCCGATATCGCGCCAGCCGTGAGTCGACGACGAAAGCAGCCGGATCGGCAACCGTGCCACCGTAGATCGCAGTACGACTCGGTATGTTGTCGCGGTGGGAGACAAGACAAAAAGCGTGCAACCTCCGCTACCGCAGAAGCTGCTGTCCGTGACGTAGACGATGGCTTCGGGGCGCCCATCCCCGTTCAGATCAGCCTCGGCCAACTTATACGAGCTTCTGGCTGACAGTTGCAGGCTTTGACTGAGGTAGCCTGCGAGACGTCGCGATGGCTCCTTCGTTTCAGCGGCAATCGCGCTGGCGCTTGCGAACAGGAGGAGAGCGAGCGCGAGGATCGTCTGCATCCGAACAGGTTCCCAGTGTCTGGGGCAACAATCTACCCATACTCACCCGCCATCCCCGGTTGCCCTAAGCCCCTCCGTTCCCTACCTGTTCGGGGGTGACTCAGCCCATTACCCCCGCCCCCGAGCCCGCCTATCTGCAGGGCCTGAACGAGCCGCAGCGTGAGGCCGTGCTCACCACCGAAGGCCCCGTGCTGGTGCTGGCCGGCGCCGGCACCGGCAAGACCGCCGCGCTCACCGCCCGCCTTGCGCACCTGATCGCCACGCGCCGCGCCTGGCCGAGCGAGATCCTCGCCGTCACCTTCACCAACAAGGCCGCGCGCGAGATGCGCGAGCGCGTCGGGCGGATCGTCGGTGATGCGGTGGAGGGAATGCCGTGGCTCGGCACCTTCCACTCTGTCGCCGCCAAGATGCTGCGCCGCCATGCCGAGCTGGTCGGGTTGCAATCCAACTTCACCATCCTTGATACCGACGATCAGCTCCGCCTGCTCAAGCAGTTGATCTCGGCCGCCAATCTCGACGAGAAGCGCTGGCCCGCGCGCCAGCTCGCCGGGCTGATCGACAAATGGAAGAACCGCGGCTGGACGCCCGCCGAGGTCGACGCCGGCGAGAGCGAGCTCTACGGCAACGGCCGGGGCGCCGAGCTCTATACCGCCTATCAGGCGCGGCTGGTCGCGGTGAACGCCTGCGATTTCGGCGACCTGCTGCTCCACATGCTCGTCATCCTCAAGCGCCACCGCGATGTGCTGGAGCAGTATCAGCAGCGCTTCCGCTATGTGATGGTCGACGAGTATCAGGATACCAACTCGTCCCAATATCTCTGGCTGCGGCTGATCGCGCAGAGCCACAAGAATATCTGCTGCGTCGGCGACGACGACCAGTCGATCTATTCGTGGCGCGGCGCGGAGGTGGCCAACATCCTGCGCTTCGAGCAGGATTTTCCCGGCGCCAGAGTGATCCGGCTGGAGCAGAATTACCGCTCCACCCCGCACATCCTCGGCGCCGCCAGCGCGCTGATCGAGCATAACGGCTCGCGGCTGGGCAAGACGCTGTGGACCGAGATCGACGTCGGCGAGCGCGTCTCGGTGATCGGCGTGTGGGACGGGCCCGAGGAGGCGCGCCGCGTCGGCGAGGAGATCGAGAGCCATCGCCGGCAGGGCGGCGACTATGACGACATCGCCATCTTGGTGCGCGCCCAGCACCAGACCCGCGAGTTCGAAGAGCGCTTCATCGCGCTCGGCCTGCCCTATCGCATCGTCGGCGGCTTCCGCTTCTACGAGCGCGCCGAGATCCGCGATGCGCTCGCCTATCTGCGCGTCGTCCATCAGCCCGCCGACGACCTCGCCTTCGAACGCATCGTCAACACGCCCAAGCGCGGGCTCGGCGACAAGGCGGTGGCCAGGATCCACATGCTCGCCCGCGCGCAGGATATCCCGCTGACGCTCGCCGCCGCGCGGCTCTGCGACAGCGACGAACTGACCGGCGCCGCGCGCAAGTCGCTCGGCAATCTGGTCGGCGATATCGCGCGCTGGCGCGACCTGTCGAACTCGCTCGCTCATCCCGAACTCTGTCGCCAGATCCTCGACGAGAGCGGCTACACCGCGATGCTTCAGGCCGATCGATCGGCCGAGAGCGCCGGGCGCCTCGAAAACCTCACCGAGCTCGCCCGTGCGATGGAGGAATATGAGACGCTGGGCGCCTTCCTCGAGCATGTCAGCCTCGTCATGGACAATGATGCGAGCGACACCGACACCAAGGTGACGATCATGACGATCCACGCCGCCAAGGGGCTGGAGTTCGACACCGTCTTCCTCGCCGGCTGGGAGGAAGGGCTGTTCCCCTCGCAGCGATCGCTCGACGAAGGCGGGATGAAAAGCCTCGAGGAGGAACGCCGCCTCGCCTATGTCGCGATCACCCGCGCGCGGCGACGTTGCGTGATCCTGCACGCCGCCAACCGGCGCATCTACGGTCAGTGGACCTCGTCGATCCCCTCGCGCTTCGTGAACGAACTGCCCGAGGAACATGTCGACGCCGAGACGACGATGACCGGCGGTGAGTCGCTGTGGCGCGCGCAGTGGAGCGAGCGCACCGATCCCTTCGCGCATCTGGAGCGCGGCACCGGCCGCGGCCCCGGCTGGCAGCGCGCAGCGACACTGGGCGAGCCTTCGGCGCGGTCCGGGCCGGGCGGGCGGGTGCTGGAGGTGCGTTCGTCCCCCGCCAGCTTCGCCGCCAAGCCACGGAGCGACATCACGATCGGACAGCGCGTGTTCCATACCAAGTTCGGCTATGGCATCGTGGAGTCGGTGGAGGGGAACAAGCTTGCCATCGCGTTCGAACATGCCGGCATCAAACATGTCCTCGACAGCTTCGTGACACCCGCATGATCCGTCCCGCCACCTCCGATCTCGCCCCCCGCAAGACCGACCGTGAAGACGGCGGCGGCCTTCCCGCCGACGGCATGCCCTCCCCCCAGCGTTATCTGGCGATCGCGGCGATTTCGCTCGGCACGATCCTGACGGTGATCGACGGCCAGATCGTGGGCGTGGCGCTCCCCACCATCGCGCACGACCTCAAGGTGGATGGATCGGCGGCGGTGCTGGTCGTCACCGTCTACCAGCTCGTGCTGGTGATGACGCTGCTGCCCTTCTCCGCGCTCGGCGACCGAATTGGGCTGAAGCGGCTCTACCAGATCGGCCAGCTCGTCTTCACCGTCGCGACGGGGCTGTGCTTCTTCGCCAAGAGTCTGCCCTTCCTGCTGGCGGTGCGCGCCGCGCAATCGCTGGGCGCGGCGGCGGCGTTGAGCGTGATGTCGGCGCTGATCCGATCGATCTACCCGTCGCGCCAACTCGGGCGCGGGCTCGGCATCAACAGCGTGATGGTGTCTGTCTCGGCCGCGCTGGCGCCGACCGCAGGCGGCGCGATCCTGGCCGTCGCGCCGTGGCCGTGGGTGTTCGCGGCCGGCGTGCCCTTCGCGATCCTGTCGCTGCTGCTCGGCCGCTTCGGCCTGCCCGAGGTCAAGCCGCACAAGGCCCCCTACGACATGCTCGGCGCGCTCTACTGCGTCGTCACCTTCGGCTGCCTGATCTTCGGGCTGGAGACCGCCGTGCATGGCGGATCGATGCCGGTCGCCTCTGCCATCCTGGTCTGCGGGATCCTGTTCGCGCTGATGTTCGTCCGCCACGAGCTTGAACAGCCGCACCCGATCATGCCGGTCGATCTGCTGCGCTTGCCGGTGCTGGCGCTCTCCACTGCGGGCGCATTGTGCGCCTTCATGGCGTCGATGCTGCTGATGCTGTCGCTGCCCTTCCGGCTCCAGCACGGCTTCGGCTTCAGCCCCAGCGAGATCGGCGCGATGATCGCGCCCTGGCCGCTCACCACGCTGATCGTCGCCCCCACCGCCGGCGCGCTGTCGGACCGTGTGCCCGCAGGCCTGCTCGGCGGGATCGGCATGACCGTGGCGACGGTGGCGCTGGTGCTGCTCGCCTTCCTGCCCGAGCATCTCCACTATGCCGACATGGCGTGGCGGATGGCACTGTGCGGCGCAGGCTTCGGCCTGTTCCTCGCCCCTAATGCGCGGCTGATCGTGGGCTCCGCTCCGCGCCGCCGCGCCGCGTCGGCCGGTGGCCTGATCTCCACCACACGACTGACCGGACAGACTCTGGGCGCGACCGCGCTGGCCGCGCTGCTGGCGCTCGGGCTCGGCGAGGGCCGGGTGCCGCCGCTCGCCGCCTGCCTGCTCGCGGTGATCGCGGGGATCTGCAGCCTCGCCCGCCTCAATCCCGCGTTGCGCCGCCCCGCCGCCGACGAGATGGATCCGGGTGCGGCCTGACCCTGTCATCAGCGCGGCGCAAAGGCGCGATGAGGATCGGCGAAGTTCGGCTGTGGTTGCGCCTCCGCCGTCGCCGGTCCTAAGGAACCTGCATGGATAAGCCGCGCCACCCCTTCACCTATCGGGACTACCGATTCTTCTGGGCGGCGCGGTTGATGTCGACACTGGCGCAGCTGTCGATGGTGATCGTGATCGGCTGGCAGGTGTACGACATCGCGCGGCGCACGATGGGCGTGCACATCGCCGCGATGCAGCTCGGCTGGATCGGCCTTGCCCAGTTCCTGCCCCTCGCCGCGCTGACGCTGGTCGTCGGCTGGACGGCCGACCGGCTCGACCGCCGCTGGGTGGCACGCTGCTCGACGCTGCTGGAGACCGGCTGCGCCGCAGCATTGGGGTTGATGGCCTGGCATGGTACCACCACCTTGCCTGCGTTGTTCGTGATCGCAGCCCTGCTCGGCGTCGCGCGGGCCTTTGCGGGGCCGGCGATCCAGGCGATCTCGCCCAACCTCGTGCCCGCCGCCTCGTTGCCGACCGCGATCGCGCTGAGCTCGATCGCGTGGCAGGGCGGATCGGTGGTGGGCCCCGCGCTCGGCGGCTATCTCTACGCAGTTTCCAGTTGGCTGCCCTATGCGGTGAGCACCGGGCTGTTCGCGGGCTGCTTTCTCTGCCTGATGATGATCCGCCCGCTGCCCCGCCGCGCGATCGGCGGATCGACCAATCCCTGGGCGCAGATGATCGACGGGCTGCACTATGTCCGCCGCAACCGGCTGGTGCTGGGCGCGATCTCGCTCGATCTGTTCGCGGTGCTGCTGGGCGGCGCGACGGCGATGTTGCCGGTCTATGCCAAGGACGTGCTGCATGTCGGTGCGGAGGGCCTCGGCAACCTGCGCGCGGCGCCCGCCTTCGGATCGGCGACGATGGCGCTGGCGTTCGCCTTCCGCCCCTTGAAGCACAATGTCGGCGTGAAGATGCTGGCGGCCGTCGGCCTGTTCGGCCTCGCGACAGCGGGCTTCGGCCTGTCGCGCTGGCTGCCGCTGTCGCTGCTCTGCCTCGCCACCCTCGGCGCGGCGGACATGATCTCGGTCTATGTCCGCCAGTCGCTGATTCAGATCTGGACGCCCGACGACATGCGCGGCCGCGTCGGCGCCGTGTCCTCGCTTTTCATTTCGGGCTCGAACGAGTTAGGAGAGGCCGAGAGCGGTTTCCTCGCCTCGCTGATCGGCCCGGTCGCCGCGGTGGTGGCGGGCGGTGTCGGCGCGGTGTTGGTGGCGTTCGCCTGGTCGCGCTGGTTTCCCGAGCTGCGCGGTGCGCGTAGCTTCGATCCGCCCAAGAGCTTCGAAGACATCCCTCTGGAGGAGAGAGCAGCATGAAGGCCGCAAGCATCCTGGACACCATCGGCGCCACGCCGCACGTCCGCTACGCCCGCATGTTCCCGGACGCGGAGGTGTGGATCAAGTCCGAGCGCACCAACCCAGGCGGGTCGATCAAGGACCGCATCGCGCTGTCGATGATTGAGGACGCCGAGAAGTCCGGCAAGCTCAAGGCCGGCGGGACGATCATCGAACCAACCAGCGGCAACACCGGCATCGGCCTCGCCATGGTGGCGGCGGTGAAGGGCTACAAGCTGATCCTCGTCATGCCGGAGAGCATGTCGCTGGAGCGGCGCCGGCTGATGCTGGCCTATGGCGCCACCTTCGATCTCACCCCGCGCGAAAAGGGCATGAAGGGCGCGATCGAGCGCGCCGCCGAGCTCGCCGCCGGCATCGACGGCGCCTGGATCCCCGGCCAGTTCGAAAACCCGGCCAATGTCGAAGTCCATGTCCGCACCACCGCGCAGGAAATCCTGAACGATTTTCGCGACACGCCGCTCGACGCGCTGATCACCGGCGTCGGCACCGGCGGGCACATCACCGGCGTGGCGCAGGTGCTCAAGAAGGAATGGCCCGCGCTCAAGGTGTTCGCGGTCGAGCCGACGCTCTCGCCGGTGATCTCGGGCGGACAGCCGGGCCCGCACCCGATCCAGGGCATTGGCGCCGGCTTCGTGCCGGCTAATCTCCACACCCAGCTGCTCGACGGCGCGATCCAGATCGACGCCGGCGACGCCAAGGCGATGGCGCTCCGCTCGGCGCGCGAGGAAGGCGTGCTGGTGGGCATCTCGTCGGGCGCGACGCTGGCGGCGATCCGGCTCAAGCTCGCCGAGCTCGGCAAGAATGCGCGCGTGCTTGGCTTCAACTACGACACCGGCGAGCGCTATCTCTCGGTGCCGGATTTCCTTCCCGAGGCCTGAGGCAAGACGTGCGAGGGCGGGGAGTGCTGAGCGCTCGTCGCCTTCGCGGTCGAGCCACCGAAGCCCGGTGGCTCATCAGTCGCGATCAGGCGCACCAAGGGGAAAGTAGGAACGGTAGGGCCGTGCCTCTTCAACCGCGCGCGCGAAGGACGGCCTGGCCAACAGGCGCGAACGATAGTTCCGCAGTTGTGGGAAATCGGCACTGATCGGGTGAACCCAGTCCGCATAGAAGAGCGACGGCGCTGCGGCACAATCGGCCATCGTGAAGCTCTCGCCCGCCGCCCAGGCGCGGCCCGAGAGCCTTTTTTCCAGCCAGGCATAGGCTGCATCGAGCGCCCGGCGCGCTTCCGCCATTGCCTCTTCCCTCCGCGCACCCTCCGCACGTAGCGCCTCAGACACCGGTTTCTGCATGGCGGTCATGACATAATTGTCGAAGAATCGATCCATGAACCGGACCTCCAGCGCGGCATCCCGATCGTCGGGCAGCAACCGGATCATGCCGGCGTGATGAAGGTCCAGATGCTCGATAATGATGCTGGACTCCACGATCGTCCGGCCATCGTCCACCAGCACGGGAAAGCGGCCCAGTGGCCAGAGAGCCGTACATTCTCCTGCCGCACCCGCTGCTTCCAGATGCCGATAGCCGAAGGAGATCTCATTCTCCCAAAGCGCGATCAGCACCTTCTGGCAGTAGGAGGAGAAGGGATGGGCATAGAGCGTCAGCGACATCGGACATCCTCCAGACAGGGGCCGGACGCCGGACGGTTGTTGCCGAGCCGCTGGCCCGCCGCCTTGGGTTGAATCCGGCCGCGACGATTTAATCCGGGAGCCGCGGCACCCGCTTGCCCTTGGTTCGGCTGGTCAGATGATACCGCCAGCAGCGGTCGCAGCGATAGGGCCTGAGCGGGAGGCCGGCGCGCTGGGCGGCCAACAGCGCGTCCCGTTCAGATCGGTAACGCGCTTTCCTGATGCAGACGCTGAGCTTGGTGCGCACCTGTGCCCTCCGCTCACGGACGTTCGCAGCGTGCGGACACCGCCCCGGCCTCGCGCCGGAGCGGTGTCGCGGAACATTCAGGCCTTGATGTCGATCTTGACGCCTTCGGCCGCCTTGGCGACGCCCACCATCGCGGGGCGCAGCAGGCGATCCTTGATCATCCAGCCCGACTGCATCTCGTGGATCACGGTGCCGGGCTCGGCGTCGGCCGACTCCATCTCCATGATCGCCTGATGTTTGTTCGGGTCGAGCGGCTGGCCCACCGCCTCGATACGGGTGATGCCGTTGCGCTGGAACACCGTCTCCAGCTCCTTGCCGGTCATCTCGATGCCGGTGAGCAGCGGCTTCAGCTTCTCGTCGGCGCGCAGATCACCCGGGATCGCGGCCAGCGCTCGGGCGAGATTGTCGGCGACCGACAGCAGATCGCGCGCGAAGCCGGTGGTGGCATAGGCCTTGGCGTCCGCCATCTCACGCTCGGTGCGGCGGCGCAGGTTCTGCATCTCGGCCTGCACATAGAGCGCCTGCTGGCGAGCCTCTTCCAGCTCCTTCAGCAACGCGTCGTGCTCGGCGAGCTCGGGGGCCGCAGCCGCCGTTTCGGTGCGGAGGTTTTCGTCGGTGTCGTTCGTCTTGTTCTCGTCAGTCATGCCATCAACCTGGAAAGCGCGTGCGCGGTGAAATCGACCATGGGGACCACGCGCGCATAGTTCAACCGGGTCGGCCCGATCACACCGACCACACCCACCACCCTGCCCTCCTGGGCATGGTATGGCGCGGCGATAATCGAGGAACCGGACAGGGAAAAGAGCTTGTTCTCCGATCCTATGAAGATCTTGGTCGCCGATCCGTTCCGCGCGCCGTCGAGCAGGCGGGCAATTTCCTCCTTGCCCTCCAGCTCCTCGAGCAGTTGGCGGACACGCTCGAGATCCTCGGCCGCGCCCGGATCGATCAGGTTGGCCTGCCCCCGCACGATCAGCACCGGCCGCGCCGCGCCATCTGTGGACCAGACCGCAAGCCCACGCTCGACCAGATCACGGCTGACCCGATCGAGCGCCGCGCGGCCGAGGCCGATCTCGGCTGCGAGCCGCGCCTGCGCCTGGCCGAGCGTGAGGCCGGCCAGTTCCGCGCTGATATAATTGGCCGCCTCGATCAGCGCCGAAGAGGAGGTGCCCGGCGGGATCGCCACGACGCGGTTCTCGACTGTGCCGTCGGCGCCGACCAGCACCGCCAGCGCCTGATTGCGCGACAGCGGCACGAAGGCGAACTGGCGCAGCACCGGCTCATGCTTTGGTACCAGCACCAGCCCAGCGCAGGCCGAAAGGCCGGAGAGGACCGCCGAGGCCGCCGTCAGCGCATCCTCGATCGGGCCCACGCCGCCGATGCCGCGCTCGATCGCGGCGCGTTCCTCGTCGGAGGGTTCGTCCGCCTGCATCATGCCGTCGACGAACAGGCGCAGCCCCGTCTCGGTCGGCATCCGCCCCGCGGAGATGTGGGGTGCGGCAAGCAATCCCACCTCCTCCAGATCCTGCATGACGTTGCGGATAGAGGCCGGCGACAGGTTAAGGCCCGAAAGGTGCGAGATCGTCCGCGATCCCACCGGCGTGCCCGAGCGAAGATAGGATTCCACCACGACACGGAACACGCTGCGCGCGCGATCGGAGAGTTCGAGGACGGCGGGACCAGGCATCAGGGGGAATGTAGGGAGAAGCGGCCGGTGGCTCAACATCGCAATGGTGGCATGTGGGCTGCAACACGGCTAAAGCGCCCCCATTCATTTTCACAGGAGCCTCCATGCGTCCCTCCGGCCGTGCGCCCGACCAGATGCGCGTCATTACCATCGAAGCGAACGCCACCCGCCATGCGGAGGGAAGCTGCCTGATCTCCTTCGGCGACACCAGGGTGCTGGTCACCGCCTCGGTCGAGGAGCGCGTGCCGCCCTTCCTGCGCGGCAAGGGCCAGGGCTGGGTGACGGCCGAGTACGGCATGCTGCCCCGCGCCACCCACACCCGCGGCAACCGCGAGGCGGCCAAGGGCAAGCAGTCCGGCCGGACGCAGGAAATCCAGCGCCTGATCGGCCGTTCGCTCCGCT
>DATGEV010000028.1:0-2560 GCA_035309885.1 Sphingomonas sp. | reverse complement strand
CTCGGCATCGCCTTCCAGCTCGTCGACGACGCGATCGACTATGCCTCGGACGGCCGCACCATGGGCAAGGACACTGGCGACGACTTCCGCGACGGCAAGGTGACGCTGCCCGTCATCCTGGCCTATGCGCGCGGCGACGAGGTACAGCGCAAGTTCTGGAAGGACGCGATCGAGGGCCGGCGCGTGTCGGACGAGGATCTCGCCCACGCCAACCGCCTGCTTGATGAATGCGGCGCGGTCGCCGACACGCTGGAGCGTGCGCGTCATTACGGCCAGCGCGCGATCGCGGCGCTCGGGCGCTTCCCGGATGGCCGCGCCAAGTCCGCGCTGATCGAAGCCGCCGAGTTCGCGGTGTCGCGCGCCTATTGATCGGCCGGGTGGGCGGTTTATGCGGATCGCGTGACCCACCTTCCCATCCATGCCGTCCTCCCCGATCTGCTCGCGGCATTGCGGGCGGGGTCGTCGGCGGTGCTGGTCGCGCCGCCGGGCGCCGGCAAGACGACCGCAGTCGCGCCCGCGCTGATCGGTGAGGTGTGGTGCACCGGTGAGGTGCTGCTGCTCTCGCCGCGCAGGCTGGCGGCGCGCGCGGCGGCGGAGCGGATGGCGCGGCTCGCCGACGAGCCGGTCGGCAAGACCTTCGGCTATGCCACCCGGCTCGACACCAAACGATCGGCGGCGACGCGCGTCACGGTGCTGACCGAGGGCATCTTCCGCAACCGCATCCAGGCCGATCCCGAACTGGCCGGCGTCTCCGCCGTGCTGTTCGACGAAGTGCATGAGCGCAGCCTCGACAGCGACTTCGGCTTGGCACTCGCGCTCGACGCGCAGGCGGCTCTGCGTCCCGATCTCCGGCTGGTGGCGATGTCCGCGACGCTCGACGGCGAGCGTTTCGCCAGACTGATCGGCGAGGGGACGCCGCTGATCGAGAGCGAAGGCCGCAGCCACCCCATCACACTCCGCCACCTCGGCCGCGACTCGACCCAGCGTATCGAGGATGCGATGGCCACAGCGATCCGCACCGCGCTTGCCGAGGAGGCCGAGGGCGGCGTGCTCGCCTTCCTGCCCGGCGTCGCCGAGATCGAGCGCACCGCCGAGCGGCTCGATCGCCTGCCCGCCAACGTCACGCTCCACCGCCTCCACGGCAGCCTCGACCCCGCCGAGCAGCGCGCCGCCATCGGTCCCGCGCCGGCCGGCACGCGCAAGCTCGTGCTCGCCACCTCGATCGCCGAGACCAGCCTCACACTCGACGGGGTGCGGATCGTGGTCGATTCGGGGCTGGCGCGCCGGCCTCGCTATGATCGCGCGGCGGGCGTCACGCGCCTCTCGACCGAGCGGGTGAGCCAAGCCGCCGCCACCCAGCGCGCCGGCCGCGCCGGGAGGCAGGCGTCGGGCGTGGTCTATCGGCTGTGGGAGGCGGCGGCGACCGCCGGCCTGCCGCCCTTCGATCCGCCCGAGATCCTGGAGGCGGACCTCTCGGCGCTGCTGCTCGACTGCGCGCTGTGGGGCGTCACCGACCCCGCGGAGCTGCGCTGGCTCGATCCGCCGCCCGCCGCCGCCATTGCGGAGGCGCGGGGCCGACTGGCGTCGCTCGGCGCGATCGATGCCGATGGACGCCCGACTGCGCATGGCCGGGCGATCGCCGCGCTGCCCTTGCCGCCGCGCCTCGGCCACATGCTGGTCGCCGCCGCGCCGCTTGGGCTGGCGAGCACCGCTGCCGAGGTGGCGGTGCTGCTCTCCGAGCGCGGCCTCGGAGGCGACACGCCCGATCTTGCCCAACGACTCCAGCGCTGGCGGGGCGAGCGCGGCAAGCGGGCCGAGGCGTCGCGGGGGCTCGCCCGGCGCTGGGCGAAGCTCGTCAATGGGATCCCAAGCGGCGGCGCGGACGATGTCGCGACCTGCGTGGCGCTCGCCTATCCCGATCGGATCGCGCGGCGCCGCGATGCCTCGGGCGAGGCGTGGGCCAGCGCCGGCGGGCGCGGCTTCAAGCTCGATCCGCTCTCGCCGCTCGCCCGCGAGGAGTGGCTGGCGGTGGCAGAAACGCAGGGCATCGCCGCCGGCGCGCGCATTCTCTCGGCCGCGACGATCGATCGCGCCACCATCGAGCAGCTCTACGGCGCGCGGATCGAGGAGGTCCGCTCTGTCCGTTTCGATCGCGCGACCGGCGGCATCGCTGCCACCCGCGAGCGGCGGCTGGGCCAACTCCGGCTGAGCGGCGGGCCCGATGACCGCCCCGATCGCGCGGCCATCGCGGCGGCGCTGGTCGAGGGCGTCCGCGCCGGCGGGCTCGATTGGCTTGCCTGGCCCGAGGGCAGCGCCCGGCTGCGCGAGCGGGCCGCGTTCGCGCACCGCTTCGATCCGTCGCTGCCCGATCTTTCCGATGCGGCGCTGATCGACAGCCTCGACGATTGGCTGCCCGCGCTGGTCGAAGGGCGGCGCCGGCTCGATGCGATCCCGGCGGGCGATCTGGCCGGCGCGCTCGACGGGCTGCTCGGCTGGGACGGGCGGCGCAGCGTCGACCGACTCGCCCCCGATCGGCTGACCACGCCGGCCGGCAGCTCGC
>DATGEV010000027.1:0-10518 GCA_035309885.1 Sphingomonas sp. | reverse complement strand
CGCCTTCCCGCGCCATCTCCGCGGCCATGTTGGGCGACGATATCGAATGGCGGGTCTCCGATGGCCTGCTCCCCTATCCCGAAACGCTGGCCGAGATGGAGGCGCGCGCCGCCGCGATCCGCGAGGGGACCGCGCGCGAGCTGATCTGGCTGCTGGAGCATCCCCCGCTCTACACCGCCGGCACCAGTGCCACCGAGAGCGACCTGATCGCGCCGGGCCGCTTCCCGGTCTATCCGGTCGGGCGAGGCGGCAAGCACACCTATCATGGGCCAGGGCAGCGCGTCGGCTACCTGATGCTCGATCTCGACAGGCGCGGGCGCGACGTGCGCAATTTCGTCCACACGCTCGAAGAATGGCTGATCGGCGCGCTCGCCCGGCTCGACACGCCCGCGCATATCGCGCCGGGCCGCGTCGGCATCTGGGTCGATCAGGACGGGCAAGAAGCGAAGGTCGGCGCGATCGGCGTGCGCGTACGCCGCTGGGTGACGCTGCACGGTTTCTCCGTGAACGTGGACCCCGATCTCAGCCACTTCGGCGGCATCGTGCCATGCGGCCTTCCCGAATATCCGGTGACCAGTCTCGCCGCGCTCGGAAAGGTTACTGTCATGAAACAGTTTGACGACGCGCTGAAAATCGGGCTTGAAACCTTCCTGTCCGGCCTGACGAACGCTCAACCGCGCTCCTGAGAACACCGGACAGTCATGCTTTCCAGGCCACTCCGGCAATAACCGGGGCCCGTCATCTGCGATGGAGTTCGAGAATGCGCAATCTCTTCACGAAGCTCACGATGGCTTCTCTGGTTGCCGGTGCAGCGCTGCTGGTTTCGGCCTGCGGGCATCATGAGAACGCGGCGAACACCGCCGACACCAACATGACCGATCTGAACACGATGGACAGCACCACCGGTACAACCAACGACATGAGCGCGACGGACGCGACCGCGGCCAACGCCAGCATGGCGACCGAGAACGGCGCGGCGGCGGCGACCAACGCCGGCGCGACCGCCAACCAGATGTAATCGGCGCCCATCCGGGCATCGAACGACAGGGGCCGTCGGGGCGAACCGGACGGCCCCTTTTTTTTTGCTGGGCTGTTTCCATTACCGCTGCGACGAACGGTTCGTCCCAAATCGCAAGGGTTTGCCGCCTCGCCCGACGCCCGCTCCCTTGAAGCGGCGACAGGATCGGCTAAGGCTTGACCCGGGCAGCCCGACCGGTTCGGACGGGAGCCATCGCCCCGAACGGGGCTTGCGGAGAGGGTGGATATGACAGTGGGCTTGCGCCGGTGCGCGGTGGCGTTGATCGGGCTGGCAATGGGCATGGCGGCAACGACGCCGGCGTCTGCCCAGCTCTTCTGGAAAACCCCCAATTTCTCGGGCGGACCCGTGACCGGCAGCGAGGCCGACGTGCTCATTCCTTTGCCCGGAGCGACCGCGGCCGAGATGAACGCCGAGGTGGTCTGGACGCTGCGCGCGGGACTCAACTTCGCCGCGCTGCAATGCCAGTTCGCGCCGTCGCTGATGACAGTGAACAATTATAACCAGCTTCTCGGCCATCATACCAAGGAGCTGGCGACCAACTACAAGCTGCTCCAGGGCTATTTCAAGCGCACCGCCAAGAAGGGCGCGACCGCCAACCAGATCAACGCGGCGCTCGATAACTTCAACACGCGCACCTACAGCAGCTTCTCTTCGGTGTTCGCGCAGGTCGGCTTCTGCCAGACCGCCTCGCGGATTGGCGGCGAGGCGCTGATGCAGCCCAAGGGCACGCTGGAGGTGATGGCACACACCCGCCTGCGCGAGCTACGCAACAGCCTGAAGCCGGCGGCCGACGGCATCTATGTCGGCGTGCCGCAGATCCAGTTCGCAAGCTCCGAAGGACCCGTCCTTGCGCCCGACTGCTTCGACCGGAAGGGCGAGATCAAGAAGAAGTGTCTCTGATTGCACCCTTCTCCCGCCTTCGCAGGAGAAGGAGGGGCCTCGTCGCGGATGCGGCGGGGAGGATGAGGGTCTTCTTCTTGCACGGCGCGTAGGAAGAAGACCCTCTCCCGTAAGGACGGGAGAGGGAGTGAGCCTAGCGCAGCCCGATCAGCTTGTGCGTCTGCACCGACAGGCGCCACCTGGGGTGCCCCATCACAAACTGGATCGCGGTGATACGGCAGTCATTGGCCGAGGGCCCGTCCATCGGCTGCACGAGGCGATAAGGGAAATCCCACTCCTCCATCTCCTCCGGATCGACGCCGGGCTGCGGCCAGACCAGCTTGAGCTCGTCGCCCGATCGCTGCACGACTTCGGTGCCCGCCTTGGGGCTGACGGTGATCCAGTCGATGCTGCGCGGCACGGGCAGCGTGCCGTTGGTCTCGATCGCCACCTCGAAGCCGGCCTGGTGGAGCGCCTCCACCAGCTCCTCGGTGACCTGGAGCATCGGCTCGCCGCCGGTCATCACGATGAAGGCCCGGTCGGCCGGTTCGGTGATGTCCTGGCCCCAGACCTCGATCACCTTGGCGACCAGCGCGGCGCTGTCCTGATAGCGCCCGCCATTGTCGCCGTTCATGCCGACGAAATCGGTGTCGCAGAAGGTGCATTGGGCAGTGGCGCGATCCTCCTCGCGGCCAGTCCAGAGGTTGCAGCCGGCGAAGCGCAGGAAGACGGCGCGCCGCCCCGCGTTCAGCCCCTCGCCCTGGAGCGTGAGGAAGATCTCCTTGACCGCAAAGCTCATGCCGCGCTCACATACACCGTCGGATCGGGCAGGCCGGCTTCCTCGAAGCCCTTGCGGCGCAGCCGACAGCTGTCGCACAGCCCGCAATGCTGCCCTTCCTGCGGATCATAGCAGGACCAGCTCATCCCCGCATCCAGCCCGAGCCGCGCGGCCTCGCGCACGATATCGGCCTTGGTCATGTGCAGCAGCGGCGCGTGCACCTTGAAGCGATCGCCCTCGACGCCCGCCTTGGTGGCGACGGTCGCCAGATGCTCGAACGCCTCGACGAAGGCCGGGCGGCAATCGGGATAGCCCGAATAATCGAGCGCGTTGATGCCCAGGAACAGATCGCGCGCGCCCACCGCCTCGGCCCAGCCGAGCGTCAGCGACAGGAAGATCGTGTTGCGGGCCGGCACATAGGTGACGGGGATACCACCATCCTCCTCGTCCAGCCCGGCGCCTTCCTTGGGCACGTCGATATCGTCGGTGAGCGACGAGCCACCGAAGGCGCGCAGGTCGATCGGCAGCACGATATGGCGCTCCGCCCCCAGCTCGGCCGCGATGCGGCGCGCGGAGGCCAGCTCGACGAGATGGCGCTGGTTGTAGTTCACGGTGAGCGCCAGCACGGAATAGCCAGCTTCGCGGGCGAGTGCTGCGGTCACCATCGAATCGAGGCCGCCCGAAAGCAGCACGACGGCCTTGCGGCGGCCGGATCGGTTCATGTCGGTCATTGCGTGCCTCGCGCTAGACCCGGCGGCCCCGCCGCGCAAGCGTTCATGGGGACTCAAAAATTGGGCCGCCCGATCAGGGCGGCCCAGTTTTGCCCGTCATCTGGGCCTCAGGGGAAATGTGCGCCTCGCCATCCTCGAGGAGCACATCCTTGCCTAGCACCATGCGCATAAATGCCGGCTTAATGCCAGCAGCGATCCCGTTCATACGATATCAACCGTGCCTGCCGTCAGGCGGGCAGCGCGACCGGGAAGCTTTTCGCGCAGAACTCGCAGTCGACATGGACGAGGCCCTGCTCGTCGGCCATCGAGGCGCGCTCTTCGGGCGGGAAGCGGGCGATCACCGACTGGATATGCTCGGCCGAACAGCGGCAGCCCCGGCGGATCGCGCCGAGCGACAGCGTGCGGACCTCGTCCTCCTCGTGGAACAGCCGCCACAGCAGTTGGTCGAGCGGCAGCGCCGGATCGGTGAGTTCGGCCGGGCTCACGGTCTGCGCCAGCGCCTCGACATGGTGCCATTCGGGATGATCGAGTCGCGCGTGCAACCGCTCGCGCCCTTCCTCGCCCTCGGGCAGATACTGGACGAGCAGACCGCCTGCGACATAATGGCCGTCACCCAGCTCCCTGACGGCGACGCGCACCAGGCTCGGGATCTGCTCGGACTGGGCGAAATAATGCTCGGCCGCCTGCGCGAGCGAGCCGCCCTCCAGCGGCACGATGCCCTGATAGCGCTCCCCCGAAACCGCCTGATCGAAGGTGATCGCCAGATAGCCCTTGCCGAACAGCGCGAACAGCGAGGGTGCGGCCGGCGCCTCGGCCAGCTTCTCAGGATCGTAGCGCAGATAGCCGCGCATCTCGCCTCCGCGATAGTCGACAACGAGCAGATCGACGACGCCGCCCTCGGTCTGCGCCTGAATGGTGAGCTGGCCTTCCTCATGCTTCAGCGTCGAGCCGAGCAGGCCGGCCAGCACCAGCGCCTCGGCCAGCAGCTTGGCCAGCGCCGGCGGATAGGCGTGCGCGGCCAGGATCGTGTCGAGCGCCGGCCCCAGCCGAACCATCCGCCCACGCGCATGACGCGCGTTGATCGTGAAGCCGAGGGCGTTGTCGAGCGTGGTGATGTCGGCGGTGGTCATTCTCTTCTATCCCCAAGCCTCCACACCGTTCGCCCTGAGCTTGTCGAAGGGCTGCCCCTTCTTCGAAAGGGAAAGGACAGGGCTTCGACCGGCTCAGCCCGAACGGACGTGGAGGAAATCGGAAGCGCCATATCGGTTCACGGCGCCCCGATTTCCACCCTGACCACGATCAGACCAGGCCGAAGCACCACAGCAGCACCGACTTCTGGGCATGGAGGCGGTTCTCCGCCTCGTCCCAGATCGCCGACTGCGGGCCATCGATCACCGCATCCACCACCTCCTCGCCGCGATGCGCGGGCAGACAGTGGAGGAAGGTGGCGTGCGGCGCTGCATGCGCCATCAGCTCGGTCGTGACCTGATAGGGCATCATCGCGGCAAGCTTCGCCTCCGCGTGGCTCTGGCCCATCGAGATCCAGGTGTCTGTGACGACGATGTCAGCTCCCGTGACCGCCGCGATCGGATCGCGCTCGATCCGCACCTTACCGCCATTGTTGGCGGCGGTGCCGATCACCTGCGGATCGGGATCATAGCCCTCGGGACAGGCCGCCACGACCTCGAAGCCCATCAGCGCGCCGGCCTCGACGATCGAGTGGAGCACATTGTTGCCGTCACCCAGCCACGCCCACTTGGAGCCCGCGAGCGATCCACGCCGCTCGATCACGGTCTGCATGTCGGCCATGATCTGGCAGGGGTGGCTCGCATCGGTCAGGCCGTTGATGACGGGCACCGTCGCATGGCGCGCCATCTCGACGATTTTGGCGTGATCGTCGGTGCGGATCATGATCGCATCGACCATGCGCGACAGGACGCGCGCGGTATCGGCCACCGTCTCGCCGCGGCCGAGCTGCATCGAGCCCGCGTCCATCACGATCGTCGTGCCGCCAAGCTGGCGCATCGCCATGTCGAACGAGACGCGGGTGCGAGTGGAGTTCTTCTCGAAGATCATCGCCAGCGTGCGGCCCGCGAGCGGCGCGTCGGCGTCAGGCGTGCCCTTGGGCAGTGCGGCGCGGGCCTTCTTGCGCGACACCGCGTCGTTCAGCATCGCCGCGATCGCGGCCGAGCCGACATCGGACAGGTCGAGAAAATGGCGAACGGTCATGCCCATCTTCCTTGAAACAAAACCCCCGTTCGTCCTTCGACTTCGCTCAGGACGAACGGATGATGTGGATTCTTATTCGTCGGCCGGCGGCACGTAGGTACGCGCGGCTTCGGATAGCCTGGTGATGAACTCGTCGATATGCGCCTGCTCGATCACGAGCGGCGGCAGCACGCGCACCACATTGTCGCCGGCCGAGACTGTCAGCAGGCCATGATGGTCGCGGGCATGGCCGACGAAGCGGCGGCTGTCCGACTTCATCTTGATGCCCAGCATCAGCCCGAGCCCGCGCACGCTGTCGAACAGATGGTCGTGGTTGGGGATCATCTGCTCCAGCGCGGCGCGCAGGCGCTCGCTCATCTCGCGGACATGCTCGAAGAAGCCGGCCTCGAGGATCACGTCGAGCACCGCCTGCCCCGCCGCCATCGCGAGCGGATTGCCGCCATAGGTCGAGCCGTGGGTGCCGAACACCATGCCATGCGCGGCCTTCTCGGTGACAAGGCAGGCGCCGAGCGGGAAACCGCCGCCGATGCCCTTCGCCACCGCCATGACGTCGGGTGTCACGCCATATTGCTCATGCGCGAAGAAGGTGCCGGTGCGCGCATAGCCGCACTGCACCTCGTCCAGCACCAGCAGCAGGCCATGCTTGTCGCAGAGCGCGCGCAGGCCCTTGAGGAACTCCTGCGAGGCGGGGCGAAGGCCGCCCTCGCCCTGGACCGGCTCGACGAGGAAGCCGGCGGTGGTCTCGTCGATCAGAGCCTCGGCGGCGGCGAGGTCGTCGAAGGGCGCATAGGCGAAGCCCGGCAGCAGCGGCTCGAACCCGCCGCGCATCTTCTCCTGATCGGTCGCCGAGATGGTGCCCAGCGTGCGGCCGTGGAAGGCGTTCTTGAAGCAGATGAGCGTGTGGCGCTGGGGATTGCCGGTGACGAAGTGGTAGCGGCGCGCGGTCTTGATCGCGCACTCCACGGCTTCGGCGCCCGAATTGGTGAAGAACACCGTGTCGGCGAACGTGTTGTCGACGAGCCTTTGAGCGAACGCCTCGCCCTGCGGGCTGCCGTAGAGGTTGGAGACGTGCATCAACGTCGCCGCCTGATCCTGGATCGCCTTGGTGAGCACGGGGTGCCCATGGCCGAGCAGGTTGACGGCGATGCCGCTCGCAAAATCCAGATAGCGCTGGCCGTCCTCGCCGATCAGGTAGCAGCCCTCGCCTCGGACAGGTCGCACACCGCAGCGCGGGTAAACCGGCATGAGGGGCGTGATGGCCATGGCATAGGCTCCTTCCAAAATGACGATAGGATGACGGGAAACGGCTCCGCGAACGCAAAAAGGCGGCTCTGGGCCGCCTGTCTGGACCGGGCCTCTAGCGCCCGAAGGCGCCAGGGGTCAACCTCGGCTCAGTTCTTGATCTTCCAGCCCGAGCGCAGCAGCATGTAGCAGGCGATGCCCATCGCGACGTTGATGACGAGCAGTAGCCCCGCGCCGAAGAGCACCGGCGAATCGGCCACGCCGAGAAAGCCCGAGCGGAAGCCCGAGATCACGTAGAAGATCGGGTTGAAGTGGCTCACCATGCGGAAGGACGGCGCCAGCTTCTCGACCGAGTAGAAGGTGCCCGACAGCAGTGCCAGCGGCTGCACCACGAAATTGGTGACCGCCGCGGCATGATCGAACTTGTCCGCCCAGATCGAGGTGAGGATGCCGAGGAAGGAGAGCAGCAGCGCCCCCATCAGCCCGAACCACAGCACGACCAGCGGGTTCGCCATGCTGACATGCACGCCCGGCCACAGCGACATCGCCAGCCACAGCGCCCCGCCAACGAGGAAGGCGCGCGTCACCGCCGCACCGGCGAGGCCGGCCAGCAGCTCGGAGGTGGAGAGTGGCGGCATCAGATAGTCGACGATCGTGCCCTGCATCTTGCCGACCAGCAGCGAGAAGCTGGAGTTGGCGAACGCGTTGGTCATCATGCCCATGACGATCAAGCCGGGCGCGATGAAATCGGCGAAGGCGACGGTCGTGCCACCGACATGCACCGCCGCACGCGCGCCCAGCGCCACCGTGAAGATGACCAGATAGAGCAATGTCGTGACGGCCGGCGCCCACACGGTTTGCAGCTGGACCTTGAAGAAGCGGCGCACCTCCTTCACATAGAGCGTACGCAATCCACCCCAGTTGACCTGTCGGATCACGGGCACGCCCGGGGGGGAGATATTATTGGCCGGTGTCGCGCCGGAGGTCTGGTCGAGCATGGAAGCCGACCTATGCCCTCTCGGCGACACCCGCAAGACGTATGGACGGGGTAGAGACGAACGATGGCGTGGACCGACGAGCGGATCGATAAGCTCAAGAGCCTGTGGGGCCAGGGCCTCACCGCCAGCCAAATTGCCGACGAGTTGGGCGGCGTCAGCCGCAACGCGGTGATCGGCAAGGCGCACCGACTGGGACTGGAAAGCCGCCCGTCGCCCGTGAAGGGCAACGAAGCCGCGGCATCGGCTCCCGCTGAGTCGCCCGCGCCCGCCGCCACCCGCGAACCCGCGCCCGCGGCACCCAAGCCCGAGCCGGTGAAGCCCCGCCCGGTCGCCGCCGAGCCCAAGCCGCAGCCCGCGCCCGTCCGGGCCGAGCCGCCGGCCCCGCGGCCCGCGCCGGTCGCCGCCGCGCCGGCGCCGCGCGCCGCCGACGAAGCTTCCGAGTCGCCCGCCACGCCGGCGCCGACGCCCGGCCCGATCTATCGCTCGATCGGCCCCGGCGGCTTCCAGCGCCAGCAGCCCGGCGAGCAGCAGTCGCCGATCCCGCCCGCGCCGCCGCGCCGCCTGGTGCCGGCCAAGCCCTCGCCCGAGATCGCCAACAAGACCTCGCTGCTCGATCTCAACGATCGCATCTGCAAGTGGCCGCTCGGCCATCCCGGCGAGCCGGACTTCCACTTCTGCGGCGATCCGGTGAACCCGGGCTTCCCCTATTGCGTGGCGCATTGCGGCCTCGCCTATCAGGCGCAGATGCCGCGCCGCGACCGGCGCCCGGCGCCGCCGCTGCCCTATGGTGGCCCGCGCGTCCGCTGAGTCGCACCACCCCGAAACCGGGAGGCCGTCCGCAGCGATGCTGGCGGCCTTTCTTTGTGTGCCGGGCACGGCGTTGATGCAGGAGGTGCAAGATCCCATGTGAGTCCTTTGCAGGCCCGCTGGTGGGAACTGCTAGCTGAAGGCAACTGCGTCGCCCCAGCGAAGGCTGGGGCCTATCTCTCTATCCACATGCGGTGTGGACAATGGAGAGAGACATGGAGCCCAGCCTTCGCTGGGGCGACGGAAGTTGTTTTCATCCCCCCAAAGCCCATCGCATCCAGATACAAACACGGAACGCGCTTTGCTTTGCCTGCAACGACCGGCTAGGTTCGCTCCACGATGGCCGACGATCTCTTTGCTTCCTCCCGCTCCGTGACGCCCGAAAGCTACGACGCCTCCGCGATCGAGGTGCTGGAGGGGCTGGAACCCGTCCGTCGCCGCCCCGGCATGTATATCGGCGGCACCGACGAGCGCGCGCTGCATCACCTCGCCGCCGAGGTGCTCGACAATGCGATGGACGAGGCCGTCGCCGGCCATGCCAGCCGCATCGAGGTGACGCTGGGCGCGGGCAACCGCCTCACCATCACCGACAATGGCCGCGGCATCCCGATCGACGAGCACAAGCGCTATCCCGGCAAGTCGGCGCTGGAAGTGATCCTCACCACGCTGCACTCGGGCGGCAAGTTCAGCGACAAGGCGTACCAGACGTCGGGCGGCCTCCACGGTGTCGGTATCTCGGTGGTAAACGCGCTGTCGACCGACACGGTGGTCGAGGTCGCGCGCAACAAGGAGCTCTACCAGCAGCGCTTCAGCCAGGGCCACGCGACCACCGCGCTGGAGAGGATCGGCGCGGCGCCCAACCGGCGCGGCACCTCGGTCGCCTTCACGCCCGACATCGAGATCTTCGGCGAGCTGAAGTTCAAGCCGCAGCGGCTCTACCGCCTCGCGCGCTCCAAGGCCTATCTGTTTGCCGGCGTCGAGATCCGCTGGAAGTGCGATCCCTCGGTCATCACCGACGAAACGCCGGCCGAAGCGGTGTTCCAGTTCCCCGGCGGCTTGGCCGATCATCTCAAGGAACAAGTCGGCGGCCGCGAATGCGCGACGGCGGAATTCTTCGCCGGGCGCCACGACTTCCCCGATCGTCAGGGCTCGGCCGAGTGGGCGGTGGCATGGCCGCTCTTCTCCGACGGTTCCTACAGCTACTATTGCAACACCATCCCAACCCCCGATGGCGGCACCCACGAGCAGGGCCTTCGCGCGGCACTGGTGAAGGGCATTCGCGCCTTCGCGGATCTCGTCGGCAACAAGCGCGCCAAGGATATCGCACCCGAAGACGTGATGGTCGGCTCCGAACTGATGCTCTCGGTGTTCGTCCGCGAGCCGCAATTCCAGTCGCAGACCAAGGACCGGCTCACCTCGCCCGACGCCGCGCGTCTGGTGGAGGCGGCGGTGCGCGACCATTTCGATCATTTCCTCGCCGACAATATGGAGCGCGGCAAGGCGCTGCTCGGCCTGATCCTCGATCGCATGGACGACCGCCTGCGCCGCAAGGCGGAGCGCGACGTCAAGCGCAAGACTGCGACCTCGGGCCGCAAGCTGCGCCTGCCGGGCAAGCTCACCGACTGCGCCTCGGACTCGCCCGAGGGCACCGAACTCTTCATCGTCGAGGGCGACTCGGCTGGCGGCTCGGCCAAGCAGGCGCGCGACCGCAAGACGCAGGCGGTGCTGCCGATCCGCGGCAAGATCCTCAACGTCGCCTCAGCCAACACCGCCAAGATATTGGCGAACCAGGAAATTGCCGATCTGATCCAGGCG
>DATGEV010000026.1:0-3658 GCA_035309885.1 Sphingomonas sp. | reverse complement strand
GCCGCGCCCGTCCCACCCCGGCAGATCGAGCCGCGCCGGCGCATCGCTGCGCAGTACGCGCCTTATCTGCGTCTGGAAGGGTTCTTCGGCGAGCCCGGGCAGCAGCGTGAACAGCGAGACGCCGATCACCTTGTCGCGGCTCTTGCCCAGCATCACCGACGCCAGCGTGTTGAGGTCACGCAGGCCGAACGACTTGTCGAGGATCACGAAACCCACGTCGATCCGCTCGGACAGCGGCGAATGATCGACGATCAGCTCATACTCCTCCAGCGCCGATCCATGCGAGATCTTCGCATAAGCGTCGGCTGCGAGCAGCACGCAGCGCGGGCGGCCATGATGCGTGACGACCAGAGGTGCGCGCGCGGCGCGATCCTGCCACGCACCGAAGTTTCGCGTAAGTTCCGCAGATGACACATATTGCATAGTCTCAATCTGGGCCATGTCGCACCTCCCACCGTAACGATGGCGGAATTCCGGGCACCCAGCAATTAGACTTATATCCAACTTAATTGTGGATTGATCATTTTACGCAAATCACACACCAACTACACTTGAAGCTTACCTACGTAATTTTGCGTAATGACCCAACGTCCTTGCGCAACTCGCCTGCGGGCACTTCCCGGCCTTCTGCGGCACGACGCGCGGGGTGCAGCGGCGATCGAGATGGCGATCGCGCTGCCCGTCCTGCTGGCGCTGGTGATGGGCATCCTGTCCTATGGCGACTGGTTCCTCACAGCGCATTCGGTGCAGCAGGCCGCCAACGATGCCGCGCGGGCGGCGATCGCCGGCCTGACGAGCAGCGAACGCCAGCAGATCGCCTCGAGCAGCATCCAGACCATGCTGCAGCGGGGTGGCACGCTGCAGCCGGCGAACGCGACCCTCGCGGTGGACGACGACGGCATCACGCTGGCGGTGCATGTCCGCTATGATGCCTCGCACGATCCGATGCTGCATGTCGCCTTCGTCGCGCCTCCCAACCCCATCATCCAGCGGACCGCCGCGATCAGCCTAGGGGGACTGTAATGCGAAAGGGTTTCCCAAACCTCCTCCACTTCCTCGACAGGTTCCGACACGATCGGAGCGCGGCGGTCACGATGATGATGGCCGCGTCGCTGACCGCCCTGCTGACCGCGACCGCGTTTGCGGTCGACATGGGATCGATCTATCTCGCCAAGCGCGAGTTGCAGGGCACCGCCGACGCCGCAGCGCTGGCCGCGGTCGACATGCCGGCATCGCAGAACAGCGCCGCCGCGCAGGTGATCAGCGCCAATCATCTCGCCAACGCGCAGGTCGCCAGCATCGTCCCCGGCACCTACACCCCCGACGGCAGCATCACCGCCGCCCAGCGCTTCGTCCCCGCCACCCCTCTGCCGAACGCCGTGACGGTGACGTTGATGCAATCGGTGCCGCTATTCTTCGGCGCCATCGTCACCGGGCGCGGCACCACGCGGATCACCGCCACCGCAATGGCGGCCCGCATCGACTATGCCGCATTCTCGATCGGCACGCGGCTGGCGGCGGTGCAGGGCGGGCTGCCCAACGCGCTGCTGTCCGCGCTCGCGGGCACCAACCTCAACCTGTCGCTGGCGGACTATAACGCGCTGGTCGGCACCCAGATCAACCTGCTGACCTTCTCGCAGGCGCTGGGTTCGCAGCTCAACCTCACTGCGGCCAGCTTCAACGACTCACTGAACGCCAAGGCGACGCTGCCGCAGATACTGTCGGCAATGGCCACAGCATCGGGCGACCCGGCCGCCGCCTCCACCCTGCGGGCCCTGTCCGTCAAGGTGCCGCCGACGACGGTGCAGCTGTCCAACCTGATCGATCTCGGTCCCTATGGCTCGCAGGACCATGCCGATCCCTCGACGGCGATCTCGGCGGACGGCTATTCGCTGGTCCGCGAGACACTGGCGCTCGCCAACGGCCAGCGGCAGGTGACGACCGATCTCGGCGTCACACTGCCGGGCGTCAGCTCGACCCAGCTGACACTCGCGATCGGACAGCGTCCCGAACACTCGCCCTGGCTGACGGTGGCGCAGGACGGCAATGTCATCATCCGCACCGCGCAGGCGCGGCTCTATCTCGACTCGCAGCTGCTCGGCGGCGGGGCGCTCAGCCTCGCCTCGTTCCACCTGCCGATCTACACCGAGCTGGCCGAGGCGCAGGCCAAGCTGGCCAGCATCACCTGCCAGGGCCAGAGCAACGCGTCCGTCGCGCTCAACGTGCTGCCCTCGGTCGGCTCGATCGCGATCGCGAACATCACCCCGTCGAAATTTTCCGACTTCAGTTCGGCCATGCCCGAACAGCAGGCCACGATCGCCCAGGTTCTCCCCCTTTTCCCCACTCTCCCCGTGACGAATATCGTCGCCAAGACGCACCTCGATCTCGGCGGCAGCAACAACGGCTGGCAGCAGGTGAGCTTCTCGCCGGCCGACATAGCCGCCCACACCATCCACACCGTCTCGACCGGCGACCTGACGCAGGGCGTGGCCAGTTCGCTGGTCAGCAAGATGACGCTCACCGCGCAGGTGCTGGGGGCTCCCGTCAACCTCTCGAGCCTTACGGCTTCGGTCGGCGCGCTGCTGACGCCGCTGGCGCCCACGCTCGACGGGCTGGTCGATCAGGTCACCGAACTGCTCGGCGTTCATGTCGGCCAGGCGGATCTCCAGGTCGACGGGGTGCGCTGCGGCAAGCCGTCGCTGGTCGCCTGATGGCATCGCGGATCGAACATCAGAGCCCGATGACGCTGGGCGGTGTCGCCGCGATGTGCGCGGCGATCGGCCTGTGCGCGCTCGGCGTCGGCCAGCAGACCCGCGCCACGCCCGCATCGCCGACGCTGATGCTTGCACTGCTCGGCTGCGCGACCGGCCTGATCATCATCCTGGTGCGGGTCCGCCTGCCCCCGACGGTCAAGATGGGATGCATCCTCGCGATGCTGAGCATGATGTTCATTACCGTCGCCACTGGCGACGCGTTCGGGGTCAAACCGACCACCAGGACAATTAACAAGGCCTCCTCCGGCGATACGACCGATGACGGATCGGCGGGCGGCGCGCGCGCCACCGTCGTCGATCCCGTCGCCCACGCGCGCCCTGGGGCGGCGGTCCGCCTGGTGAGCGCGTCACAGGGCGACCTCGGCTGGGCGAGCCGGATCAACGGCGCGCTCGATGGCCATATCGGCGGAGATTCCTCGGGATGGCTGCGGATCGACGGCCGCGTGTCCGCTCAGGCGGACAGAAGCAAGCTGCTCGTCATGGTCGACTGGAGCGTCGGCGGAGCAGACCGGAGCGTCCGGTGCGGATCGACCTCGATCAGCGGTCGCGACCAGACCGCCATTCTCGACCAACTGCGCGCCACCTTCGACGCGGCCGCGATCCGTTCCAACAGCGAGGGCCGCGCATCCTGCCTGTGAGGGCCGGCGGTCCGTCCATCCTCGACGACCAACGACCTGCCGCGCCACCGTCCACGGTCGCGCGACAGGTCGTCGCCTATCATTCTCCGAAAGCCGTTACTCGCTTGAGCCCGGCGTGTTCGGCGCGGTCGTCACCGTCGTCGTGGTCTTCTCGGTCGTGGTGCGGGCGGGCACGCTGCGGTGGATCACCCGGTGCGTGACGTGCCGCGCAGGCACCCGCTCGACCTTCTCGACTGTCACCGTGGT
>DATGEV010000025.1:0-13644 GCA_035309885.1 Sphingomonas sp. | reverse complement strand
ATGGTGAAGATCAGCCTGGCGGAGGAAGGTCGAAACGGTCGGGTTCGAGCGGTTTCGATTTGGTAACCAGCTCGTCGTCGCGCACCGGGCGCGCCTGGGCACCGGGATTGAGCAACTCGTCGACGTTGGGTCGCCAGGCCGACGTCGCCGCCTTCGGGGGCAATTGCTTGCCGTCGGCGGGCTTCAGTACATTCTTCTTGCCGCATCCCGCCAGCAGCGCGAACGCTGCCAGCGCGAGGATCGCCGTCTTCTTCATGGCTTGATCTCCAGCCGGGCGCGCGCCTTTGCCACCGCCTCGCGCACGCGGGCCGGCGCGGTGCCGCCCTCGCTCGCCCGCGCTGCCACCGAGGCATCGACCGACAGTGCGGCTTTCACGCCCTCGTCGATGCGCGGATCGATCGCCTGCAATTCGGCGAGGCCGAGGTCGGAAAGCGCGCAGCCCCTGCCCTCGGCCAGCTTCACGACCGCGCCGGTGATGTGATGCGCCTCGCGGAAGGGAACGCCGGCGACGCGGACCAGCCGATCGGCGAGATCGGTCGCGGTCGAGAAGCCGGCTTCGGCGGCCGCGCGCATCCGGTCGGTGCGAAAGGTCAGCGTCTCGATCATGCCGGTCATCGCCGCGATCGAGAGCGCGAGCAGGTCATGCGCCTCGAAGACGGGCGGCTTGTCGTCCTGCATGTCCTTCGAATAGGCGAGCGGCAGGCCCTTCATCGTCACCATCAGCGCGGTCAGGCAGCCCATGATGCGCCCCGAATGGCCGCGCACCAGCTCGGCGGCGTCGGGGTTGCGCTTTTGCGGCATGATCGACGAGCCGGTCGACCACTGATCGGGCAGGCTGACGAAGCCGAAGGGCTGCGAGGCCCACAGCACGATTTCTTCGGCTAGTCGCGACAGGTGCAGCGAGGCTTGGCTCGCCGCCATCAGATAATCGAGCGCGAAGTCGCGGTCCGATACGGAATCGAGCGAATTGGCGGTCGGCCGATCGAATCCCAGCGCCTTTGCCGTGGTCTGACGATCGATCGGGAAGCCGGTGCCAGCGAGCGCGGCGGCGCCAAGCGGGCACTCGTTCATCCGCGCGCGGGCGTCGGCGAAGCGCGAGCGGTCGCGGCGGACCATCTCGTAATAGGCCATCAGATGATGGCCCAGCGTCACCGGCTGCGCGGCCTGGAGATGGGTGAAGCCGGGCATCACGCTTGTTGCATGCTCGTCGGCGCGGCCGACCAGCGCGGCCTGAAGTTGGGCGAGGCCGGCATCAACCGCGTCGATCGCATCGCGCACCCACAGGCGGAAGTCGGTCGCGACCTGATCGTTGCGTGAGCGCGCGGTGTGGAGGCGGCCTGCCGCCGGCCCGATCAACTCGGCGAGCCGGCTCTCGGTCGCCATGTGGATGTCTTCAAGCGCAAGGTCGTCGGTGACGCCGTGCGCGGCATATTCGGCGGCGACTTTGTCGAGCCCGGCGTCGATCGTAGCGGCGTCTTCGGCGGGGATGATGCCCTGTGCACCGAGCATGGCGACATGGGCCTTGGAGCCCGCTATGTCCTGCTGCCAGAGTCTCTTGTCGAACGGGATCGAAGCATTGATCTCGCGCATCACCGCGGCCGGGCCTTCGGCGAAGCGCCCGCCCCACATCTGATTGGAGCCAGTCTTGCGTTCGTTGCCAGTCCGCTCGCTAATCGCTTGTCTCCCGCTTCTGATCGCCCTTGGAACCGCCGGCTGCGATAAGCCCAAGCCGTCAACGGAGCAAGCAAGCGCCGGTGCCAGCGTGCCGATTTCCACAGCACCCGCGACGCCCCAGCCCGATCGGGTCGATCGCAGCCACATGGGTGCTGTGATGCCGGCGATGCCCTTCGCGGCGCCGGGCGGCGCGCCGGCCACGCTGGCGAGCTTCCGCGGGCATCCGGTGCTGGTCAATCTCTGGGCGACCTGGTGCGGGCCGTGCATCAAGGAAATGCCCGCGCTCGACGCTCTTGCGGCGCGCGAGACGGGCAAGATGGCGGTGGTCGCGGTCAGCCAGGACATGGGCGGCGACAAACAAGTCCAGCCCTTCTGGAAGAGCCATCGGGTCAAGGCGCTGACGCCCTATACCGACGCCAAGAATGCGCTGATGACGGCGATCGGCGCTGCCGACCTGCCGACCACGGTGCTCTACGACGGCAAGGGGCGTGAAGTGTGGCGGACGAGCGGCGGCATGGACTGGACGGGTGCCGACGCCGCGCGGCTGCTCGCCGAGGCGAGCTGATCATGCCGGGCGTGCAACGATAGCTTAACGCGCGGGGGTGAAGCTGCGGCGTTTTCCAGCGCTGGAGGTATTCATGCCCGTCGCGTCACTTCTCGCTTTGCTCACTATAGCGCCTTCGCCACTCCCCGCACCGCCTACGCCCGTCGTGACCACGGTTGCGTCGCCGATCGTGATGCGTTCCGTCATCGCGATGCCGGGCCAGGGGCCCCGCACCACCGAGCGTTTTGCGGTCCAGGTTCGTCAGGACGACCATGTGCTGTGGTCGGGCGAGATGATGCGGGCGTCGGACGGGATGGCGTCCTTCTCAGAGCAGATGCGCGAATCGCGAGCCTGTACCGAAGGCGAGATGCCCGCCAGCGGGCGTTCGAACGTGTCGCAGAACAGCAGCCTGTCAGTGTCGATCAGCCCCAACTATCCCTTTGCCGAGGGAGTGGTGCGGATCAGCGTCGAGCGGACGCGGCCCTATGGCGAAGCCGCCGCCGGCTGCGAGGGAGAGGAGGGCAGCAGCACCGTCCGCTTCGAAACGCGCGCGCAGCTTCCGGCGGGGAAAGCGGTGACGCTGCGCGGTGAGAGCGGGCTGTCGGTGACGATCACCCGCCGCTGAGGTCAGCGGCGTCCGGGTAGCCGGATCTGGAAGAGCAGTGGCCAGTCCTTGCCGGTGACATAGAGGCGATCGGTTCGTTTGTCGTAGGCGATGCCGTTGGGCACCGCGTCGGGGTCGCTGTTGCCGACCTGCGCGGCGAGTGAGCTGACGTCGATCCAGCCCTTCACCGCACCGCTCCGCGGATCGATGCGCGCAATGCGATTGGTCATCCATATGTTGGCGAGAATCTCGCCATGGACATATTCGAGCTCGTTGAGCCGCTCGACGGGAGCGCCCTCGGCGGTGACGCGGAGAGTGTGAATCACCTTCAGCGTGGCAGGATCGAGGAAACGCAGCACTGGCGTGCCGTCGGACAGGATGATGTGGTGGCCATCCTGAGTCATTGCCCAGCCTTCGCCGGTATAGTGCCAGATGCCGCGCCGCCGGAAACCGTCGAGCGACCAGCGAAAGCCCAACCCGCCATGCCAGGTGACGCTATAGAGCTGGTCTTTCCAGTCGACGATGCCCTCGCCGAACAGATCGGGCGGCAGTTGCACGCTCTGCACCACGCGGCCGGTGGCGAGCTCCTTCTTCTGGATGAAGGAGCGGCCCTCATAGCCGGTGCTCTCATAGAGCCAGCCGTCACGGATCAGCAGGCCTTCGGTGAAGGCGCTGGTGTCGTGCGGATAGGTCCGCACCACCTCGGCCGGCTCGACCGGCAGCGCCGCGCGCGCCGCCGCCGGGGCGAGTGCGAGCAGCAGGGCGGCGAGCCGGCCGGCGTGACGCATCAGTCGCGCAGCAGCTCGTTGATGCCGGTCTTGGCGCGGGTCTGCGCGTCGACGCGCTTGACGATCACCGCACAATAGAGCGACGGGCCGGGCGTGCCGTCGGGGAGCGGCTTGCCGGGCAGCGCGCCGGGGACGACCACCGAATAGGCCGGTACCTCACCCACGAACACCTCGCCGGTGGCGCGGTCGACGATCTTGGTGGACGCGCCGAGATAGACGCCCATCGACAGCACCGCGCCCTCGCGCACGATCACGCCCTCGGCCACCTCGGCGCGGGCGCCGATGAAGCAGCCATCCTCGATGACAACCGGGTTGGCCTGCAGCGGCTCGAGCACGCCGCCGATGCCCGCGCCGCCCGAAAGGTGGACGTTGCGGCCGATCTGCGCGCAGCTGCCCACCGTCGCCCAAGTGTCGACCATCGTGCCCTCGCCGACATGGGCGCCGATGTTGACGAAGCTCGGCATCAGCACGACGCCCTGGGCGACGAACGCGCCGCGGCGCGCGACCGCACCCGGCACTGCGCGGAAACCGGCGGCGCGGAAGCGGGTCTCGTCCCAGCCGGCGAACTTGCTCGGCACCTTGTCGAAGCCCGGTGCGCCGGCGGCCCCGCCGTTGATCACCGCATTGTCGTTGAGGCGGAAGGAGAGGAGGACGGCTTTCTTGAGCCACTGGTGGACGTGCCAGTGGCCGTCCGCCTGCTTCTCGGCGACGCGGAAATGGCCCGCGTCGAGCCCGGCCAGGGCCGCATCTACTGCATCGCGCACCGCGCCGGTGGTAGCGAAGCCGAGGCTGTCGCGCGTCTCCCAAGCTTCGTCGATGGTGCGGGCAAGATCGGCGGTCATAGGTCGTCCCCAAGCAGTGAATGCAGCCAGTCGGCGAGATCGGTGATGCGGTGGTCGATCGCGGCGAGGTCGGTGCCGGGCCCCTGTTCGGATCCGTTGTCGATCCACACCGTGGTCATGCCCAGCGCCTTGGCGGGCACGAGGTTGCGCGCCATGTCCTCGACGAACAGCGCGGTGGTGGGATCGACCTGCCAGCGCGCGCAGAAGCCCGCATAGGCGGTGGGATCGGGCTTGGGCACGTAGGCGCAGGCGTGGATGTCGTGCACCGCCTCGAAGCTGGCGCCAAGGCCGAGCTTGGCGAGCACGCGGTGGGCATAGCTCTCGTCGCCGTTGGTGAAGACCAGCTTGCGGCCGGGCAGCCGCGCGATCAGGCGGGCGAGGCGGGCGTCCTCGGCGATGGCATCGAGCTCGATCGCGTGGACGTCGGTCAGGAATTCGTGCGGATCGACGCCATGATAGGCCATCAGCCCCGACAGCGTCGTGCCATGTTCATGGAAATAGCGCTTCTGGATCGTCAGCGCCTGTTCGGGCGGCACGTCGAGCAGGCGGGCGACATAGGCGGTCATACGCCGGTCGATCTGGCCGAACAGGTCGGCGGACGCCGGGTACAGCGTGTTGTCGAGATCGAAGATCCAGGCGCGGATATGGTCGAACGCAGGCGGCATGATGCGCCACGGCCTAGCGGCGCCGGCGTCCCACGTCCATCACACCATGAAGCTTTCGCCGCAGCCGCAGCTACCCTTGGCGTTGGGGTTCTCGAACACGAAGCCGGCGGTGAAGTCGTCCTCGCGCCAATCCATCGTCGATCCGATCAGGTAGAGCACCGATCCGCCGTCGACGAAGAAGGTGCCGCCAGGCGTCTCGATGCGCTCGTCCATCGGATCGGCCTCCGACACATAGTCGACCGAATAGGCGAGGCCCGAGCAGCCGCGGCGCGGAGTCGACAGCTTCACCCCGATCGAGCCTTCCGGGGCGCGGGACATCAGGTCGGCAATCCGCGCCTCGGCCGAAGGAGTGAGCAGGATCGCGGCGGGGCGGGGCCGGCGGGTGGCGGTGGTGGTCGTCATCACAGCATCCCCAGTTCGAGCTTGGCCTCGTCCGACATCTTCTGCGGATCCCATGGCGGATCCCAGATCAGGTTGACCTCGGCCGAGCCCACGCCCGGCACCGCGCCGACGCGCATCTCGACCTCACCCGGCATCGATTCCGCGACCGGGCAGTGCGGCGTGGTGAGGGTCATCGTGACGACCGCGTGGGCATCGGCGATTTCGACGCCATAGACGAGACCGAGATCGTAGATGTTCACCGGAATCTCGGGATCGTAGATTTCCTTGAGCGCGTCGATCACCGCCTCATAGAGTTCGCCACCGGGTTCGCCGGCACCGATCTCGGCGGGCTTCTGCGCGAGGAAGCCTTCCAGATAATCCTTCTTGCGTTCGAACGTCTCGCGCTCGGTGGGGCGCACGTTGGCGTCCGTCAAGCGCGGCCGTTCCGGCTTTTCCGGAGACGCAGGCGCTTCCTCGACCATGATCCCGTTTCCGCTCACCCGGCGAATCCTATCCAAAAATGCGCGTAACACGCTCGATACCCTCGACCAGCGCCTGCACGTCTGCCGGCCCGTTGTAGACGCCGAAGCTGGCCCGTGCGGTCGCCTCGACCCCGAGATGGCGCATCAGCGGCTGGGCGCAATGATGCCCGGCGCGGATCGCCACCCGGCTTTCGTCCAATATGGTGCCGATATCATGGGGATGAACCCCCTCGATCGCGAAGCTGACGATCCCGGCCGAATCCTCCGGCCCGAACAGCATGACCGAATTGAGCCCGGCGAGCGCCTCGCGCGTCTCGGCGACCAGCGCCGCCTCGTGCGCGTGGATCGCATTGAGGCCGATCGTGTCGACATAGTCGATCGCGGCGTGGAGGCCGACGACGCCGACGATGTGCGGCGTGCCCGCCTCGAAGCGCGCCGGTGCGGGGAGGAAGGTCGTCTCCTCGAACGTCACCTTGTCGATCATCGATCCGCCGCCCTGATAAGGGGGCATGGAGTCGAGAATCTCGGCACGCGCCCACAGTACGCCTATGCCGGTCGGGCCGTAGAGCTTGTGGCCCGAGAAGGCGTAGAAATCGACGTCGAGCGCCGCCACGTCGACGGCCATTCGCGGCACCGCCTGGCACCCGTCGACGAGGATCTTCGCGCCGACCGCATGGGCGAGATCGGCCGCGCGCTTCACGTCGAGGATCGAGCCCAGCACGTTCGAGACATGGCTGAACGCGACCAGCTTGTGCGCCGGGGTCAGCATCCGTTCGGCGGCGTCGAGGTCGATGCGGCCGTCTTCGGTCAGCGGGCACACGTCGATGGCGATGCCGGTCCGCTGGCGGATCAGCTGCCACGGCACGATGTTGCTGTGGTGCTCGAGCGTCGAGAGCAGGATGCGGTCGCCGGGCTTGAGGTGAGTGGTGCCCCAGCTTTGGGCGACGAGGTTGATCGCCTCGGTGGCGCCGCGCACGAACACGATCTCGCTTTCGGACGGCGCGCCGATGAAGGCCGCGACCCGTCGCCGCGCCGCCTCATAGGCGAGCGTCATGTCGGCCGAGCGCTGGTACACGCCGCGGTGCACCGTGGCGTAGGTTTCGCCATAAGCGGTTGCGATCGCGTCGAGCACCGGCCGCGGCTTCTGCGCGGTGGCGGCGGTGTCGAGATAGGCCCAGCCCGCCGGGATCGCCGGAAAGTCGCTGACCCGGTCGAGCGGGCGGTCGGAAATGATCATCGTGCTCATGCGCCGAGCCACGCGTCGGCGGTGGCGGTGAAGGCTCCGCGCACCGCGTCCTCGCCGATCCGGGCGAGCGCGTCGGCGACAAAGGCGTGAGTCAGGATCGCCCGCGCCTCGGCCGGCGTGATGCCACGCGAGGCGAGGTAGAAGAGGCTGTTGCGATCGAGCTCGCCGACCGTCGCGCCATGGCCGCACTTCACATCGTCGGCGAAGATCTCCAACTCGGGCTTGAGGTTCACTGCCGCGGTGCGCGCCATCAGCAGGCCGCGCAGCGACTGCTCGCCATCGGTCTTCTGCGCGTCGCGGGCAACCTCGACGCGGGCGGCGACGGAGGAGATCGCCTGCTCGTCGGCGACTGCGCGCCACAATTGGCGGCTCTGGCCGTGGGCGGCGGCGTGGCGGACGACGAAGGCGGCGTCGTGGCGCTGCTGGGCACGGCCGAGCAGCGCGCCGCCGGCCTCGGCAAAGCCTTCAATGCCGGTCAGCGCCAGATGGCCGTCGAGGCGGCTGTCGGCTGCGCCCGCCACCAGCGTGGTGATCGCGAGGCTCGCGCCCTGGCCGATCTCTGCGGTGTCGGCGTGGCTCTGAAAGCCGGCATCGTGGAGGAAACGGCGCGCCACCATCAGCCGCGCCGAGCGAGCGAGGCGGATCGAGGCGGCACGATTGACCCAGCCTTCGCCGACGAAGCTTTCGACGATGCTCGCCTGTGCATCCTCGTCGAGGATGATCTCGGCGGCGAGATGGTTGGCGCCACCGGTCGAGACATGGACGATCTGCACCGGGCCGGTGGTGGCCGCGTCTTCCCCAAGCGTCAGCGCCCAGCCGGTCGATCCGGCGAGCTTGCCGATCGCGTGGGCGCCGGCGTGCGCGTTGGCGGGGCCGACCCGCACCGGGCCGGGGTTCGAGCGGCTGGCGTCATAGACGCCGTCGACGAACAGCAGGCGCGGGCCCTCGGCGTCGATCCACAGATCGTCGATGGCGCGCGGCTGGCCTGTCGGCGTGCTGTCCGCGATCACCGGCAGGCCGGACAGGTCTGACCAGCGCCACGCCTCGTCACGGGCGGAGGGGAGGGCGAGCAGCGTCATGCGGCAATCTCGTCGGTGATCTGGCCATAGCCTTCGCGCTCGAGCTCGTGCGCCAGCTCCGGCCCGCCGGTGCGGACGATGCGGCCGGCGGCGAGCACATGCACGAAGTCCGGCTTCACATAGTCGAGCAGGCGCTGATAGTGGGTGATGAGCAGCACCGCGCGGTCCGGCCGGCGCATGATCGTGTTGATGCCGTGGCCCACCGCCTTCAGCGCATCGATGTCCAACCCTGAGTCCGTCTCGTCGAGGATGGCGAGCTTCGGGCTGATGATGCCCATCTGCACCATCTCGTTGCGCTTCTTCTCGCCGCCCGAGAAGCCGACATTGACCGGGCGCTTCAGCATCTCCGGGTCGAGGCCGAGCTCGTTGGCTTCCTTGCGGGCAAGCTTGATGAATTCGGCGCCACTCAGTTCCGCCTCACCACGTGCTTTACGCTGGGCGTTCAAGGCAGTGCGCAGGAACTGGAGGTTGGAGACGCCGGGGATCTCGACCGGATACTGGAAGCCCAGGAACAGGCCAGCGGCGGCACGCTCGTGCGGCTCCAGCTCGAACAGGTCGGCGCCCTCGAAGGTCGCGGTGCCGTTGGTCACCTCGTAGCCGGGGCGGCCGCCGAGCGTGTAGGCCAGCGTCGACTTGCCGGCGCCGTTCGGGCCCATGATCGCATGGATCTCGCCCGGATTGATCGCGAGCGTGATGCCCTTGAGGATGGCCTTGCCGTCAATTTCGGCGTGGAGGTTTTCAATCTTGAGCATGGTGCGGGGTGTTCTCGTGCCAGATTTCGATCTCGTAGCCGTCGGGATCGAGGATGAAAGCATAGGGTTGGTCGTCGCCAAAATCGCCGCGCGTCTTGAGCCGTCCGCCGGCGGCAAGCGCGCGCTCGACCACGGCGTCGATCTCGCGCGGACCGGTGAGGCGGAAACCGAAGTGGAGCAGGCCGTGCTGCGCCACGGGGATATCGCCGAGTTCGAAGGCGATGACGTCGGTCGGGCCGGGGCCGAGTATCTGGGCACTCGTCGAGCTGCGCTGGTAGCAGCGGGCGCCGAACGCCGCCTCGTAGAACGCTACCGCGCGATCGAGATCGCCGACTTCCATCGCGATGTGGGACAGGCCGAAGGTGGCGGGCATCACCCGACGCTCCCCTCCAGCGAGATCCCGAGCAGCTTCTGCGCCTCGACGGCGAATTCCATCGGCAGCTGCTGGAGCACCTCGCGGGCGAAGCCGTTGACGATCAGCGCCACCGACTCCTCCGCATCCAGCCCGCGCGACATCGCGTAGAAGAGTTGGTCGTCGGAAATCTTCGACGTGGTCGCCTCATGCTCGATCTGGGCCGAGGGATTGCGCACCTCGATATAGGGCACCGTATGCGCCCCGCATTTGTCGCCGAGCAGCAGCGAGTCGCACTGGGTGAAGTTGCGCACGCCCTCGGCTGTCGGCCCGACGCGGACGAGGCCGCGATAGGTGTTGCTCGACTTGCCCGCCGAAATGCCCTTCGACACGATCGTCGAGCGCGATCCCTTGCCGAGGTGGATCATCTTGGTGCCGGTGTCGGCCTGCTGATGATTGGTGGTGACGGCGACCGAGTAGAACTCGCCGACGCTGTTCTCGCCCGCCAGCACGCAGCTCGGATATTTCCAGGTGATCGCCGAGCCGGTCTCGACCTGGGTCCAGGAGACCTTGGAGTTCTTGCCCTGGCAGAGAGCGCGCTTGGTGACGAAATTGTAGATACCGCCCTTGCCCTCGGCGTCGCCGGGATACCAGTTCTGGACGGTCGAATATTTGATCTCGGCATCGTCGAGCGCAACGAGCTCGACCACCGCGGCGTGGAGCTGGTTTTCGTCGCGCTGGGGCGCGGTGCAGCCTTCCAAATAAGAGACGTAGCTGCCCTTATCGGCGACGATCAGCGTGCGCTCGAACTGGCCGGTATTCTCCGCGTTGATGCGGAAATAGGTCGACAGCTCCATCGGGCAGCGCACCCCTTCCGGGATGTAGACGAAGGTGCCGTCCGAGAAGACCGCGCAGTTCAAGGTGGCGAAGTAGTTGTCATGCTGCGGCACGACCTTGCCGAGCCACTTCTTCACCATCTCGGGATATTCACGGATCGCCTCGGAGATGGAGAGGAAGATAACGCCGGCCTTCTTCAGCTCCTCGCGGAAGGTGGTCGCGACCGAAACCGAATCGAACACCGCATCGACGGCGACCTTGCGCCGGGGCGGGGCGTCGGGGTCTTCCTCCTCGACGACGCCGGCGAGCAGCTTCTGTTCAGCGATCGGGATGCCGAGCTTCTCGTAAGTACGCAGAATCTCGGGATCGACCTCGTCGAGCGAGGAGAGCGTCGGCTTCTTCTTGGGCGCCGCGTAATAATAGGCGTCCTGATAGTCGATCGGCGGCACGTTGAGCTTGGCCCAATCCGGCGCCGTCATGGTCAACCACAGCCGGAAGGCCTTGAGCCGCCAGTCGAGCATCCACTCCGGCTCGCCCTTCTTGGCCGAGATGAAGCGCACCGTGTCTTCGTTCAGGCCCTTGGGCGCGAATTCCTGCTCGATATCGGACGTGAAGCCCCACTCGTAGGTGGAGAGCTTCTCCGCCGCCGCCAGGGCCTCTTCGTTGCGTACAGTCACGCCATCACCTCTTCGTCGGCCGCGGCGAGCGAAGCGAGGCTCACCGCAGCGAATGCCTGCCGGACCGCACCGTTGACCACGGCCCAGTGCGGCTTGACCCGGCACGCGCTTTCCAGCGCGCAATCATGTCGCCCGTCGTCCACGCACGACGTCAGCGCGATCGGCCCTTCGACCGCCTCGACGATGTCGGCGAGGCTGATCGTGTCGGCGGCACGCGCCAGCCCGAATCCGCCGCCTTGTCCGCGTGCCGATTCGAGCAGCCCGGCGGACGCCAGCCGGCCCATCAATTTCTGCGCGGTGGGTAGCGGCACGCCGGTTTCCAGCGACAGGCAGGCGGCCGACAGCCGCGCGGTGCTGCCATGGCGCGCGGTTGCGGCCATCATCACCACTGCATAGTCCGCCAGGCTGGAAAGGCGCATCATCGTCCCGCGACTCGAAATCGGACCAAATCAATCCGATTGCCATGTGGTCGTGCAGGGGCGTGGGGTCAAGGGGCCTGCGGGGCCGATTCTTTGACAGTCGACGCGCTCTCCCATAGCGCCGGACGCCATGTCGCTCTACCCCCTTCTTCGCCCCTTCATCTTCCGTCTCGATGGCGAGCGCGCGCATCTGCTGTCGCTCGCGGTGTTGGAGCGCGCACCGCGCCGCACGCCCCCGCGCACCGATCCGCGCCTTGCGACGCGCCTCGCCGGGCTCGATTTCCCGACGCCGGTGGGCCTGGCAGCGGGCTACGACAAGGATGCGCGCGTGCCCGACGCGCTGCTCGGGCTCGGCTTCGGCTTCGTCGAGGTGGGGACGCTGACGCCGCGCCCGCAGGCCGGCAATCCCAAGCCGCGCCTGTTCCGGCTGGTCGAGGATCGCGCGGTGATCAACCGCATGGGCTTCAACAATGGCGGGCAGGAGGCGGCCTTCGCGCGGCTGTTGGCGCGTGAGCGGTGCGGGATCGTCGGCGTGAACGTCGGCGCCAACAAGGATTCGGCCGACCGCACCGCCGATTATGCGCGCGGCGTGCGCGCGATGGCGCCGGTGGCGGATTATCTGACCATCAACATCTCCTCGCCCAACACGCCAGGGCTGCGCGCCCTGCAGGAAGCCGCCGTGCTCGACGCGCTGCTGGCGGCGTCGATCGAGGCGCGGGGCGAGAAGGGGCCGCCGATCTTCCTCAAGGTCGCGCCCGATCTCGAGTCCGCAGACATCGATGCGATCGCCAAGGTGGTGGTGGACCGCAAGGTCGATGCGCTGATCGTCGCCAACACCACGGTCTCGCGTCCACCCTTGTCCTCGCGCCATGGCGGCGAGAGTGGGGGGCTGTCGGGCGAGCCGCTGCGTCCGCTCGCGCTTCAACGGCTGCGCGATTTCCGTGCCGCGACCGGCAGGCAGGTGCCGCTGATTGCGGCCGGCGGCATCGCCTCCGCCGAGGATGCCTACGCCCGCATCCGCGCGGGTGCGAGCCTCGTCCAGCTCTACTCGGCGCTGGTCTATGAAGGACCGGGGCTGGCGGCACGGATCGCCAAGGGGCTGGTTCCGCTGTTGGCACGCGATGGCTTCCAGAGCGTGGCGGAAGCGGTGGGCGTGTGAGGGGTTGCCCCGTTACAGCCTGCCACTAGGTTCGCCGGCATGATCCGCTTCGCCCTCGCTGCCGCCCTGTTCCTCGCAACCCCAGCCCTCGCAGATGCGCCCGTCGTGTCGCCGCCGGGCAAGGGCATGGTTTCGGCCGCCGATCCCCGCGCGGCGGCGGCGGGGCAGGAGATGCTGCGCGCGGGCGGTTCGGCGGCGGACGCCGAGGTGGCGATGATTTTCGCGCTAACCGTGGTCGAGCCGCAGAGTTCGGGCATCGGCGGCGGCGGCTATTTCGTCCATTATGATGCCAAGACCAACACGGTCGAGACGATCGACGGGCGCGAACAGGCGCCCTCGGCCGCTGGCCCCGATCGTTTCCTCGGCCCCGACGGCAAGCCGATGCCGTTCGTGCAGGCCTTCCCTGGCGGCAAATCGGTGGGTGTCCCCGGCAATATCCGCCTCGCCGCGATGGCGCATGCGAAATGGGGGAGGCTCCCTTGGGCGAAGCTGCTCGAACCCGCGATCCGGCTGGCCGAGGATGGCTATCAGGTGACGCCACTGATGGAGAACCGACTGCAGGCGATGGTGCCGCTGTGGAGCGATTTCCCGGCAATCGCTGCGCTCTACACCGACAATGGCGTGCCCAAGCCCGTGGGCAGCACGATCCGCAATCCCGCACTGGCGGCGCTCCTCAAGCGCATCGCGGCGGACGGGCCCGATGCCTTCTATACGGGCGCCAATGCCGAGGCGGTTGCCAGCGCAGTCAGCACCGCACCGCGCAACGCCGTGCCCTTCACGCCTGCCGATCTCGCCGCCTACAAGGCCAGGCTGCAGGCGCCGGTGTGCGGAAGCTATCGCGGCTACAAGATTTGCGGGATGGCGCCCTCCTCAAGCGGAGGCGTCACCATTCTGCAGATGCTCGGCATGCTCGAGCATTTCGACATGGCGAAGCTTGGGGCCAATTCGCCGATCGCCTGGCACCTGATCGGTGAGGCGATGCAGCTCGCTTATGCCGACCGCGCGCAATATCTGGGCGACACCGCTTTCGTGAAGGCGCCGGTCGCCGGCATGATCGACAAGGCCTATCTGGCCAGCCGCGCCAAGCTCATCTCCGAGACCAGGTCGCTGCCGAACTACCAGCCGGGCACGCCGCCGGGCGCG